>JAHEDL010000538.1 GCA_024641255.1 Pseudorhodobacter sp. | reverse complement strand
ATGGCGCGGAAACCGAGGTTGATCTGGGCGAATTTGACGTGGTTTGGCTGCGCCAAGACCCGCCGTTTGACATGGGCTACATCACCACCACGCATTTGCTGGATATGATCCACCCCAAGACTTTGGTGGTGAACGACCCGTTCTGGGTGCGCAACTACCCTGAAAAGCTGTTGGTGCTGCGGTTCCCGCAGCTTACGCCGCCGACGGCGATTGCGCGGGATCTGCAGACGATCCGCGATTTCAAGGCGCGGCATGGCGACATTATTCTGAAACCGCTTTACGGCAATGGCGGTGCCGGGGTGTTCCGACTTGACCCGAATGACCGCAATCTGGCTAGCCTGTATGAGCTGTTCACCGGCATGAACCGTGAGCCGATGATTGTGCAAAAATTCCTGCCCGACGTGTCAAAGGGCGACAAGCGGGTGATTTTGGTTGATGGCGAGCCGGTTGGCGCGATCAACCGGGTGCCGCAGGCGGGGGAAACCCGGTCAAACATGCATGCGGGCGGGCGGCCGGAAAAGGTGGGTCTGACGGCGCGCGATCTGGAGATCTGCGCCACCATCGGCCCTGTTTTGAAGGAAAAGGGCCAGATTTTTGTCGGGATCGACGTGATTGGCGATTATCTGACCGAAATCAATGTCACCTCGCCCACCGGCATTCAGGAGTTGGAGCGGTTTGACGGCACCAACACCGCCGAGAAAATCTGGCAGGTGATCGAGGCCAAGCGCGGGCGTTAAGCCCCGTCTGGGTCAGCCTTTTGCACCGACGGCAAGGCGATAGCTGACCGCTTCGGCGACATGCGGCAGGCGCACTGTGGCCGAGGCGTCAAGATCGGCGATGGTGCGCGCCACCCGCAGCACGCGGTGATAGCCGCGCGCCGACAGCCCAAAGCGTTCCGCCACTTTCGCCAAAAGCGCGCGGCCTTCGGGGTCTGGGGCGGCGATCTGTTCCAGCAGGGTGCCTTCGACATCGGCGTTGACGGTGATGTTGGGGTGGTCGGCAAAGCGGGCCGCTTGGCGCGCGCGGGCGGCGTTGACCCTTGCGGCAATGGTGGCAGATTGGTCGCCGGCGGACGGCAGATCAAGGTCGGTATAGGCCACCGGCGGCACATCGACGCGCAGATCGAAGCGGTCCATCAGCGGGCCGGAAATGCGGCCAAGGTAATCGTCGCCGCAGATCGGGGCCTTGGCACAGGCGCGGGCCGGGTCTGACATATAGCCGCATTTGCACGGGTTGGCGGCGGCGACCAGCAGGAACCGGCAGGGATAGCGGATGTGGGCGTTGGCGCGGGCGACCATGATTTCGCCGGTTTCGATGGGCTGGCGCAGGGTTTCCAGCACGGCGCGGGGGAATTCGGGAAATTCGTCCATGAACAGCACGCCGTTATGGGCCAGGCTGATTTCGCCCGGTTTGGCGCCTTTGCCGCCGCCGACAATCGCGGCCATCGAGGCGGTGTGATGTGGTTCGCGGAATGGTCGCGCCCGCGAAATGCCCCCTTCGGAGAGAAGGCCAGCAAGCGAGTGAATCATTGATGTTTCAAGGGCTTCTTGCGCGGAAAGCGGTGGCAGGATGCTGGGCAGGCGGGCGGCCAGCATGGATTTTCCTGACCCCGGCGTGCCGACCATTAGAACATGGTGCCGACCGGCGGCGGCAATTTCCAGCGCGCGTTTGGCGCGTTCCTGGCCTTTGACATCGTGAAAATCGCGTCCGGCGGGGGGCGTGAAAACCTCGCCTGCTTCGGCGGGAACGATGGGGGTTTGGCCGGTATAGTGGCGGACCACATCGTTCAGGGTGTTTGCCGCCAAGACCTGCGTAGCACCGACCCAAGCGGCTTCGGCACCGCAGGCTTTGGGGCAAAGCAGGGCGCGGTCTTCTTCGGCGGCGGCCATCGCGGCGGGCAGCGCGCCCAGCACCGGGATCAGCCGCCCGTCAAGCGACAGTTCGCCCAAGGCAACGGTGGCTTCGACCTCGTCTTTCGGGATGATGTCGAGCGCTGCCAGCAGGGCCAGCGCGATGGGCAGGTCGAAATGCGAGCCTTCTTTAGGCAGGTCGGCGGGCGATAGGTTGATCATGATGCGCTTTGACGGCAGCGCGATGGACAGCGCGGCCATGGCGGCGCGCACGCGTTCTTTGGCTTCGGACACCGCCTTGTCGGGCAGGCCGACGACGCCGAAATACGGCATGCCGGGGGCGATGGCGCATTGCACCTCGACCATGCGGGCTTCGACGCCTTCGAAGGCCACCGTGTAGGCCCGTGCAACCATGTGCCCCTCTCCGTTAACGATGCTTAACGGGTAGGGGCTATTGGTTTACGAATGGTAAATTTCCATGAACTTCGGCCAAGCTTCCGGGTCTGCGGCAGTTTTGTCGCGGCAGAAGGCGTTGCAAAAGCCAAAGCGGCGGCCTGCGATTTCAAGCACATGGGTGATGGGCTTGCTGGAGTAGGGGCAGGCGGCGTTTTCGGCGTGGGTGCCATCGACGGGCCGTGCGGTCAGCGGCACCGGGCCGGGCCATGGGCGGCGCGGATAGTCGCGGCGGTAGAAATC
>JAHEDL010000536.1 GCA_024641255.1 Pseudorhodobacter sp. | reverse complement strand
CGGAATCCGGGCCGGAATACATCAAGCTTAGCAACCAATTCGTGATTCCGGTGCTGGAAAAAGGCCAGGTCAATTCGATGGTGATCTTGGCGCTTAGCCTAGAGGTAGAGCATGGCACCGCTGAAGCCACCTATGCCCGCGAACCCAAGCTGCGTGATGCCTTCCTGCAAGTACTGTTCGATCATGCGAATTCGGGCGGTTTCAAAGGGTCGTTCACCGATGGTTCAAACCTTGTTCTGCTGCGCCGCGCGTTGCTAGAGGTGGCGCAATCCACCATCGGGGCCAGCGTGACCGACGTGTTGATCACCGATATTGCCCGGCAAGACAGCTGATTAGTTGGACTTGCGCGCCTGTTCTGCAAGCTTGGTGGTAATGCCGCCAAGCGCTTGCTTTTTGCCAAAGGCCAAACGCGCCTCGTCCCGCGCCTCCATCCATTCAACAGTTTGACGCGCCAGAACTAGGTTAATTTCTGCCCGTCGCGCATCGGCCCAGCATTGATAGGTGAGGCTGGCCAACTCTGCTGAAACTTCTGGCAACGCGCCTGGTGGCGGCGCGGGCACCGTCAGCCCCGCCAATTGCGATTCGCTTTCCATCTTCGCGCGCGCGGCGGTCCGCAACGCAGCAAGCCGCGTATCCAACAGCAGTTCAGTGACTTGCCGCAGTTTGTGCAACTGATCCTTCTGCTTCATTTCAGAAAACCCTTCCGGCGTTTGCGCATGGTTTCGGCAAAACGAATGGCGGCAGCCACGGCACGATATTGCTCTGGCTGAATTTGTTGGCCAATTTCGACATTGGCATGAATGGCACGGGCGGTGGGCGGATCAGAATGAATCGGCACCCCAGCCTCGGCGGCTTTCTCGCGGATGCGGGCCGCAACGTCATCCACGCCTTTGGCAACACAGATCGGCGCACCGCGAGCCTTGCGATTCCACTTCAACGCAACCGCATAATGCGTCGGGTTCACCACAACGACATCGGCAGTGCCAACATCTTGCAACATACGGTTCGTCGCGATTTCCTGGCCACGCTGCCGCCGCTGTTGCTTTACATGCGGATCGCCGTCGGAGTCCTTCATTTCATCCATCATGTCTTTGCGGGACATACGGTTGCGGCGCAAATGTTGGGCGCGTTGCCACATATAATCGCCCCCGCCAAAGGCAAGCGTGATAATCACCACCAAAAACATGAACCGCATCAATAGATCGGCCATCAACCCCATGCTTTGCGCGGGCGACAATTGCATACTTGCAATAATTTCAGGGGCATGACTGGCAAGCTGCATTCCCAGAACTGTCGATACAACGATCAGCTTGGCGACGCTTTTGGCAAACTCGAACAGCCCTTCGCGCCCGAATTTCTGCTTGGCTGTGGCCAAAGGCGACAGGCGCGACCATTTCATCGACAGCTTTTCGGGCGAAAAATGTATTGCCCGCTGCGCAGCCAGCGCAAGCAGAACCAAGACCAACGGCAGACCAAACAGCGGCAGAATAGGTTTAAGGAAAGCAATCGCAATACCTGCGGCGGGCGGCGGCGCATTGGCAAACAGCACTGGCGCAAGCCGATCCGGCTGATCCAGTAAAACCATCGCAGCATGACCGAATTGCTGCAACAAAGCGCTGCCGCCCACTGCAAGAATTAACACGAGCCCCGCATAGGCAGCAGCCGTGGTTAAATCTGTTGATTTTGGAATCTCGCCGCGTTTTCGCGCGTCATCCAGCCGTTTTTGTGACGCCTCGTGCTGCTTGTCGTCGTCTTCCTCGCTCATGGCAGGGCCTGAAACGGTGCCGCGAAAAAGCCCTGAAGCGCGCGTGACCAAAGTGCCAAGGCAAGCGGTAACGTCACCGCCATCAACGCCAAGCCGCCCAATGTCAGGGCCGGCGCCCCGATAAATGACACCATCAGCGCCGGCATCGCACGGTTAACGACGCCCAACGCAATGTTGTAAAGCAGCGCCGCGATGGTGAAGGGTGCTGCAAGCGAAAAGGCCAATACGAAGGCCCGCGAAATCTGGGCGATTCCCCATGTGGTCGCATCAGACGCCGATGGCAGCATTCCGGCCGGAAGCATTTCGTACGAAAGGATCAAATATTGCGCAACCCGGACGTGAAATCCGGTCGTCACCGCCAAGGCCAAGCCTGCCATAACCAGAAGGTTGGAAATTGCAGGCTGCGGTTCTGGCCCGGCATCGCCAAACATCTGCGACAGGGTGCTTGCCTGCGCTGCCATCGTTCCGGCGATCTGCAACGCCATCACGAACAGCCGTAGCGCCATGCCCAGCAGCAACCCATTAACCGTTTCGATCAACAGCGGCGTAATTGCCCCATCGGCAAAGTTTGGAAGATGCAGAACCGAAGGCGCGACCACGGCGGTAAATGCCAGCGCCAACACCAAGCGCACCCGCTGTGGAATCACCTGTTCGCCAAAAGCTGGCAGCAGCGACATCACCGCGCCTACCCGCATGAAAACCATCAGCCCCTGCCACAGCATGTCTTGGCCGACACCGCTAAGGGCGGTGAGTTGGCTGATCAGATCATTCATGGCGGCACCAC
>JAHEDL010000533.1 GCA_024641255.1 Pseudorhodobacter sp. | reverse complement strand
CAAGGGCCGAGCGCCATTGTTCGTCATAGGGGTAAATGCCAAACAGGATCACCCGCCACCGCACTGCGATCACCGACCAACAGGCACCTTCGCGGGCGGCACAGATTTCTTGCGTGGCGTCGGCCTGAAAGGTGGCGTTCAGCACGGCCCAACTTAGCATGCTCCACAGCAGCCACAGCAAGAAAGCGGCTGACGTAAGGGTGAGCAGGGCCGACCCCCAAGACCCGAAATAATCGGCGCGCAATCTGGACAGTGGCCGCTGGCGGGCGGGCAGGCGGATCATCGCGGTCATGCTGCGGCTCCGGTCTGGTGGCCCTTCAGGGCGATGGCGTGGTTCAGCCGGTTCAGCACGGCGGCCAGCGAGAAGTTGATCAGAAGAAAGCCGCCCATCAGCAGGCCGATGAATTCGATGGTCTGGCCGGAATGGGTGATGGAGGTGGCGACGACCATGAAGAAATCGGAAAAGCCGACGGCGATGCCCATGGTGGTGGCCTTGATCAGCCAGACATACTGGTTGATCAGAATCGGCAGCATGGCGCGGAAGGCCAAGGGCATCCGCACCCGGGTAAAGACCTGCCACGGTGTCAGACCAAGGGCACGAGCGGCTTCGATCTGGCCGCGACCGACGGCCTTGAAGCCGCCGCGCACGATCTCGCCGATATAGGCGGCGCCATAGGTGATGATGGCGATGGCAAGGCAGGAAAACTCGGGCTGAATACGGATGCCGCCGTCGATCTTCAGACCCGCCAAGGCGGGTAGGCTGATCCATGGCAGCGCCGGATCGCGGGCGACAAGCAGAGTCAGCACCGCTGCGGCCAGACCTGCGGCAAGGGTGCCGAGCCACAGCCGCCGCTTGGGTCCGGCATCAAGGCGGCGGAAACGGTTTGAAAAGCCGATCCAAAGGCAGGCGGCACAGGCAACCAGCACGAAGCCAACCGCCAGCGCCGCCGCGCCGGTGCCGACGTTCAGGCCCGGCAGATAGATGCCGCGCGCCGAAAGCAGCGCCCCGCCAAAGGCCAGCGCCTGCCGTGGCGGTGGCAGGGAATTGGCCATGGCATACCAGAAGAACAGTTGCACGATCAGCGGCAGGTTGCGGAACAGCTCGATATAGATCGTGCCGACCAGCCGCGCCGCCGGATTGCGCGCGGCGCGCATCAGCCCGACGCCAAGGCCCAGAACGGTGGCGCCCGCCAATCCGATGGTCCCCATGAACAGCGTGTTCATCAGCCCCATCAGCAGATACCACCAGTAGGGATCGGTGGTCATGGTGGGCAGCAGGGTAAAGTTCATCTCCCAGCCGGTGGATTTCCACAAGAAATCAAAGCCCGAAGTCATGCCCTGCGCCGCCAGATTGGCCCGCGCGGTCACAACGCCCAACACGACAACGGTGCCTAGCCCCGCGACAAAGGCAATTTGCAAAGCCACGTCCCGAACGGACCGGCTTGCCAGGTGCAGCGCGCGCGCCATGGGCATCCTCCAAGCTAGACAAAAGATGGCCGCGCCAATCGGGGCGCGGCCATTGGGCGGTGTTAGTCCACGACCAGCGGGAACAGCACGCCGCCGTCTTTCCACAGCGCGGTCAGATCACGCGGCATTTTGTAGGGGGATGCTTGGCCAAGGCTGCGCTCGAAAACTTCCGAGTAGTTGCCGACCTTCTTGATCACGTTATAGGCCCAGTCATCCGACAGGCCCAAGCCCTTGCCCATGCCGGGGTTGACGCCCAGCAGCTTGCCGATTTCGACAGACGGCGGGTTGGCCTTGATCTCATCGACATTGGTCGAATTGATGCCTTCTTGTTCGGCATAAAGCAAAACCGACAGCGTCCAGTTGGCAATATCGACCCAGTTATCGTCGCCCTGACGGGCGATCATCACTTCGGGTTCCACCGCCAGAACGTCGGGCAACAGTACATGCGCGTCAGGATGTTCGGATTGCGAGGCGGCAATCGCCAAAACCGGCCCCCATTGCGCGAAGGTATCGCACCGGCCCGAGAAATACGCGGCCTCGACCTCTTCGTTTTTCTCGATGGCGACGATTTCCATCTTGATGCCTTTGGCCGCAAGGTAAGAGGCCACCTGCTTTTCAACCGAAGTTGCCGCAGGCACGCAGATCGAGCCGCCCTCTGCATCCTTCAACGAAGTCAGGTTCAGTTCTTTGTGCGCCATGACCTTGGTGGTGCCAAGGTAATAGGAGTTCGAGAATTGCAGGCCAAGTTCGGTGTCGCGGCTAAGCGTGCCGCCCGAAGCCTTGATCACGATGTCGATGTCGCCCGATTGCAGCGCGGGCCAGCGTTGTGCCCAGTCGATCGGCACGATGTTCGATTTGGCCGGGTCGCCGAAGATCGCGGTGGCCATGGCGTGGCACAGTTCAATATCCAAGCCCTTCCAAACACCCTTGTCGTCCACCTCGGCAAAGCCAAGGTAAGATCCGATGTCACCGGGGCAATTCAGCGTGCCGCGGGTTTGAACGGTTTTCAGCGTGTCGCCGGTTTCGGCATGGGCGGCAAAGGCCGACAGCGCAACTGCTGCGGTCGTTAGTGCTGTTTTCTTGCAA
>JAHEDL010000522.1 GCA_024641255.1 Pseudorhodobacter sp. | reverse complement strand
GGCGGGGCAGGACGCCAAGCTTGGCCAAAAGGGTAAGCGCGCAGTCGAAGCGCGTTTGCGGGCATTGGGCATGCGCTTGGCGGGCGTCGAGGTGGTTGCGCATGACGAAGCCGCAATCGCGGCGGCGCTTGCGCGTGCAGGTGGTGACATGGTGTTGATTCTGACCGGCTCCGCCACCTCTGACCTGCATGACACCGCGCCACAGGCACTGCGCTTGGCGGGCGGAACCGTGCTGCGCTTTGGCATGCCGGTTGATCCAGGCAACCTGCTGTTTCTGGGCCGGCTTGCCACGCGGCCGGTGGTCGGCTTGCCGGGTTGCGCCCGCTCGCCCGCGCTGAACGGTGCCGATTGGGTGCTAGAGCGTCTGGCCTGCGGGCTTGAGGTCGGCGATGCCCAGATTGCCGCGATGGGGGTCGGCGGTTTGCTAAAGGAAATCCCGATCCGTCCGCATCTGCGCGAAGGGAGATAATCTGCTGATATTTTTGATTTTATATTTATAAATAAAAGCGTTGGGTGATTAAGTTAAGGTGAATTTCCAACCCGAGCCGCATCGATTGAAATCAGCAGTCGCGCAGGTCGAAAAACGCCTGCGCCTGCCGCAATGCAATCTGCCCCCCGCGCAGAAAAAAGGGGCCTTGCGGCCCCTGATTTCGAAACGCGATGATCTGCGCTTACTTCGGCGAAATCATCATCACCATCTGACGGCCTTCCAGCCGCGGCATCGATTCGATCTTGCCATTTTCGGCCACGTCGGCAGCGACACGGTTCAGCAATTCCAGACCAAGCTCTTGGTGCGCCATTTCACGGCCACGGAAGCGCAGGGTGACTTTAACCTTGTCGCCTTCTTCCAGGAACTTCAGCACCGAGCGCATCTTCACATCATAGTCATGTGTGTCGGTGCCGGGGCGGAACTTGATTTCCTTGATCTCGATGATGTGCTGCTTCTTGCGGGCCTCGGCCTCGCGCTTCTGCTGCTCATACTTGAACTTGCCGAAATCCATGATCTTGCAGACCGGGGGTTCCGCGTTCGGCGAGATTTCCACCAGATCAAGCCCGGCTTCCTCGGCCATCTGCATTGCGCGCGCTGGCGTCACCACGCCAACATTTTCCCCATCCGCGCCAATCAGGCGAATCTCGGGCGACCGGATGCGATCATTGATGCGCGGGCCGGTTTCGCGTTGCGGCGGGGCATTGTGGGGTCTGCGGGCTATGGTGGTGGTCCTTCGAATGGTTGAAAGCTGGCGCAAGATAGTCCCGCACGCGCGCGGCTTCAACCCAAATTGCGGATCATATGTAAGACAGGCCTGCTGGCGTTGCCACAGGGCCGCGGCGTGGCCTTTTCATTTGTGCTTAATTCTGGCATAGATGGCGCAACCGAAGGGTACTCGGTGACAGGAGAGAGATTATGAACAAGAACGTTCTTATCGGCATCGTGCTGATCGCGCTGGCCGGTGGTGGCTATTACCAGTTCAGCGTTAAACCGGCACAAGAAGCTGCCGCTGCTGCAAAGGCGGCCGAAGAGGCTGCTGCTGCAGAAGCAAAAGCTGCGGAAGAAGCCGCTGCTGCCGAAGCAAAAGCTGCGGCCGATGCCGCAACCAAAGCTGCCGCTGACGCGGCTGCCGCGACCGCCGCTGCAGCAACCGACGCAGCCGCTGCAACCGAAGCTGCTGCGACCGATGCCGCAGCTGCAACCACTGCTGCCGCCACCGATGCGGCTGCTGCAACCACCGCAGCTGCCACCGACGCAATGGCCGCTCTGGACCCGGCGAATTTTGACGCCGCCAAAATCACCGCTTTGATCGACGCTTCGGCGCTGGATGATGCGACCAAAACCACCCTGAAAGCTGGCGTGACCGCCGCTGCAGCCGATCCGGCCAAAGTTGCCGAGGCCGTTGCTGCCGTGAAAGCTGCTTTGGGCATGTAATCTTTTGCCCTTGGGCAAAGCAGGCCGCGCGGGGGGTAAACCCGCGCGGCCTTTTTCATTGCAGCCGACCTTCGCTGTCGATCACCCGCAGCCCGCGCCATTGCCACAGCACCAAGTTGCGCGTGCCCGCCGCCACGCCCCGCGCAAAGCTCGGCAGAATCAGTCCGGTATATCCGGCGGCAATCAGCGCCTCGGCCCGCTCTTGGCCGGTTGAGCGACCGTTTTGTAACATCTGCAACCGCCAGTCATCTGCGGCAAAATCTGCCGCACCCATGCCTTGCGCCGCCAGATGCGCCGGGTTGGTGGCATCAAAAATCCCGGTCAAATCTGCGTCATAACAGACCAGAGTCACCGGTTCGAACGGACGCCCAATCTGGTTTGCCTCGGCCACCGCGCCCAGCACCGACATCGCCGTATATAGCGTTGCACGGCCCTTGGCGTTACAGCGCCCGCCATGCCGCTTTGCGCCTTCGCCAGACAACGGGTCGCGCGCCCAGATCGGGTTTAACGCACGATACAGCGGGCCTTTGTAAGTGGTGGCAGGCTCAGGCAAAGCCGCCCGCATCCACGGCATCAATATAGTCCATCACCGCCGCCGCATGGCCATCTTGCAGCAACCGCGCCGGCGTCATGCCGCC
>JAHEDL010000512.1 GCA_024641255.1 Pseudorhodobacter sp. | reverse complement strand
AAATCGCCATAGCCAACCCCGGCTTCAGCCAGAACCACATCCATTCCGTCAAGAATTGCCTGTTCGGGGGCGGCATAATTGGTCAGCACCTTGGTCGAATACATCTGACCCCGACAATCCAGCGCAATATCGGTGAAAGTGCCGCCAATATCGGCACCAAGACGGATCTGAGTGGTCATTTCTTATCCTTGGCGGCAAGTGCGGCCGCGCGCATCTGGGATAGGGTCAGCCGGGGCGTGATCGCATCGGGCGAGATGTCAAGGTCAAGCACCGCACCAGAGCGTGACGCGCGGGCGCGGGCAAAAGCGGCCGGAAAATCTTCGGTCCGTGCGACGCGTTCGGCGTGAAACCCGTAGGCTTTGGCCAGCGTTACGAAATCGGGATTTTCCAGCGTGGTGCCGGAAACACGTTCGGGATAGGTGCGCTCTTGGTGGGCACGGATGGTGCCATAGATGCCATTGTTCAAAATCAGCACAATCGGCTGCGCCCCGGCCTGCATTGCGGTACCAAGTTCTTGGCAGTTCATCTGAAAATCACCGTCGCCAGCAAAGCATACCACGGTGCGGTCGGGGAAGGCCACTTTCGCCGCCACCGCGGCAGGCAAGCCATAACCCATCGCCCCCGATTGCGGCGCCAGCAGCCGCGCTTTCGGCCCGAATTTATAAAACTTGTTCGGCCAAACCGTGAAGTTTCCCGCACCATTGGTCAAAATGGCATCTTCGGGCAAAACTTCGCGGATATGCGCGGTGGCAATCCCCATATCAACCGGCGATGGCAGCGGTGGCAGGTCAAACCCGGCCTCCCATGCCGCGCGGGCTTTCGCCCGCCAATCGGCCCAACCACCCATAACCGGCGTAAGCGCCGCCGCAAAAGCGTTTGGTCCGGCCTGAATACCAAGCGTCGGCTGGTAAATCTTGCCGATCTCACGATCCGACGCATGAACATGGATCAGCTTTTGCACCGGCACCGGCACGGCCAGCAGGGTGTAGCCATCGGTCGTCATTTCGCCAAAGCGCACGTTGATCGCAAGGATCACATCCGCTTCGGTGATCAGCCCGCGCACATGCGGCGGCATACCAACACCGGCTTCACCGGCATAAGCGGTTGAAAAATTGTCGAACTGATCCTGAAACCGGAACGCCGCAACAACAGGAATATCCGACGCCTCGGCAAAGGCCTGCAACGCGCCCCGCCCTTCGGGTGTCCAGTTGCAGCCGCCCATCAAGATCAGCGGGCGTTTGGCCGATTGCAGCATGGCCAACGCATCCGCCATCGCGGTGGCATCCGGCGCCGGCTCCGCCACACGCGCCGGACCGGCAAGCGGCGCAGCATCGGTCAGGCTGGTCAGCATGTCTTCGGGCAGCGCAATCACCACCGGACCGGGACGGCCGGTCAAAGCCGTGGTCCACGCACGGGCCAAAATTTCGGGGATGCGGTTTACATCATCAATCTCGACCGCCCATTTCGCCATCGTGCCGAAAACCGCGCGATAGTCGATTTCCTGAAACGCTTCGCGGCCGCGCATATCGGTGCCAACCTGCCCAACAAACACGATCATCGGCGCAGAATCTTGCATCGCGGTATGAATACCAATCGAGGCATTGGTCACACCCGGCCCGCGCGTGACAAAACAAAGCCCCGGCTGGCGCATCAACTTGCCCCAGGCCGCCGCCATAAAGGCCGCCCCGCCTTCATTCCGGCACAGCACAAAATCAAGCGTGCCTTTGGTGTCATGCAACGCATCCAACACCGCAAGATAGCTTTCCCCCGGCACGCCAAACCCTTTGGTCGCACCAAGCGCCACAAGGCTTTCCACCAAAAGTTGACCGCCGTTCCGCATCTTTTGTCCCTTCCTTGGGCGCAAACCTTGCCCCAACCCCGGTTTATCTTGGCTATCTTGCGCGCAAACGTCCCATTCCGAAAACAAGTTTTCCGACAAAATGGAAAGTTTTACTTGTCAATCATCCGAGTGATCACGCCGGGATTCAACAGGTTTTCGGGATCAAGCGCTTGCTTCAACGTCACCATCAATTGACGTTCAGCATCAGATCGCACCGCATCCGCCAAGGCAATTTTGGCACGGCCAAGCCCATGTTCGGCGGCAAAACTGCCCGCCATGCCATCGGCCAAACGCGCAAGGCCCAAGCCCAGCTCTGCCGCTTTACCGGCAAAATCCGCCCCAAGCGGCGGCGACAAATTGTAGTGAATGTTGCCGTCGCCCAGATGACCAAAGGGGTTGATCCGCACGCCCGGCAGAACTTCGGCGCAAAAATCTGCGCCTTCGGTCAGAAATTCGGCAATCCGGCCCGGCGGCACCGCGATGTCGTGCTTTAACTGCGGGCCTTCCAAACGCTGCCCCTCTGGCTGTTCTTCGCGCAAACGCCAAAACGCCGCCCGCTGCGCCTCCGAAGCGGCAATGGCCCCGTCAACAACCCAGCCCGCCGCCATCCCAGCCTCTAGCGCATCCCCCAGAATGTCATCCAACGGGACGCGGGCCGAATTGCTGGAAACTTCAACCAGCAGATAAAATCCGCAGCGACTTTCCAAAGGAAAGCCAAGGCCCGCCA
>JAHEDL010000510.1 GCA_024641255.1 Pseudorhodobacter sp. | reverse complement strand
CGGCCCCCGAGGTGTTGGCCGCCATTGATGAAGCGATGCGCAAGATCATTGCCAGCGGCAAATCGGCGGGCATCCTGACCTTCGATCTGGATCTGGTGAAACACTATCGCCAGCTGGGCGTAACTTTCCTTGGCGTCGGCGGCGATATTCCGTTGCTGATGCGGGCCGCCGCCAATCTTGCGGCAACCGTCAAGGCGCTGTAGCCAAAACCTCGGCGCAGGTAGCAACCGGCAGCCAATCCGCCCCCAAAACCAGCAGATCTTCGGCGCGCCGCCCGATGATCTGCGCCAATGCCTGTGCCCCAATCACCGCCGCCGGCACCGAAATTGCCATCCGCAACGCCTGTTCCGGCGCAATCCCCAGCACGGTGATCAGCCGAGAAACGCTTTCTGCCATCGTCACATGCGCCCCCGCCAGCGCCCCTTCGGCATTCACCAACCGCCCGCCCTGCACCTGAATTTCCTGCCCATACAGCACAAAACTGTCCGCCCCGCCCACCGTCGACATGCAGTCAGACACCAGAAACATCCGGTCCGGTTGTGGCCGCGCCCGTATCGCCAGCCCCAGCATCGCATCCGCCACATGATGCCCGTCGCAGATAAAACCGCAGGCGGCAGTTGAATTGATCGCAGCCCCGGTCACTCCCGGCGCACGGCCCTGCATGGGCGACATCGCGTTGAAAAGATGGGTGAAACAGCTTGCCCCTTCGGCCAGCATTGCCAGCACGTCGGCCTCTGCCGCGTCTGAATGGCCGATCGACACAATCGACCCCAGCGCCACCAACTGGGCCACTTGCCCCGGCCGCACTGCTTCGGGGGCCAGCGTGATCATCACCGCCACACCGGCATCGCGCAACCGTTTGACATGCGCGATTGTCACATCATCCAATGGCCGCACGAATTCGGCAGCATGGGTGCCGCGCCGCGACAGGCTGATATGCGGCCCTTCAATATGCAGGCCCAAAATCCCCGGCATCGCCTTTGCCGCAAGCACCGCATCAACCGCTTTTGCCAACACCTCGGGCGCGTCGGTGATCACCGTCGGCAAAATCGCCACCGTGCCAAAGCGGCGCAGCGCCGCCGCCATCACCGCCATGGCTTGCGGTGTGGGCTGGTTGTTCAACATCACACCGCCGCCGCCGTTCACCTGCAAATCGATATAACCGGGCGTGATCACCCCGGCGACCCTACGCGCCTGCACTTCGCTGGCAGGGCGCAGCCCAGTCACAACGCCGCCCACCATGCCCACCGCCAGCCCCGGTTGCAGGGATTGGCCGTCGAACACCAAATCAGGGCAAAGCCAAAGCGGCGCGTCTGTCATTGTGTAGGCTCCGAAGCAACGGTGAGTGTTGCGAAAAAACAAAGGCGGCAATATGGCTTGCGCCCCGGCGCGATCATATCGGCGGCATCTGCGCGCTACAACCGCACCGCTGGCCCCACGATTTTTCCTGACCAATTGCCACAGCGGCAAAGGAATGGTCTTATATCTATAATACCAATTCTAGGCCCGCCATGAACACCGACGACCACAGCCGCTTGTTT
Organism: Pseudorhodobacter sp.; assembly: GCA_024641255.1. Lineage (GTDB taxonomy): Bacteria > Pseudomonadota > Alphaproteobacteria > Rhodobacterales > Rhodobacteraceae > Cypionkella. Next base: position 1,030 of record JAHEDL010000510.1, on the reverse strand, counting down.
GACCCCGAGGTTTGGTTTCGCACCGGGCGCGGCCCGCGCTATGAACAGCTGTATCGCCACATCTCTGCGGCCATCGCGGCGGGGGAAATTGCTGTCGAAACGCAGTTACCGCCGGAACGCGAGCTTGCCGAACTGGCGCAGGTGTCGCGTGTCACCGTGCGCAAGGCGGTGGCGCAGCTGGTTGACGATGGGGTGTTGGAACAACGGCGCGGTGCAGGCACTTTTGTCCGCCTCCCGCGCGCCAAGATGGATCATTCGCTTTCGGCGCTGCTGTCGTTCACCGAATACATGCACCAGCGCGGCAAAAATTCGACCAGCCGTATCCTGCGCTGCGGTGTTTTTCTGCCCAACCCGGATGAGCAAATCGCCCTGGGCCTGTCAGGCGTTGATCGGGTGTCGCGGGTTGATCGCCTGCGCAGCGCCGATGACATGCCGATGGCGTTGGAGTGGTCGTCGTTGCCCGCCGATATTCTGCCCGACCCCGACTCGGTGGAAACCTCGCTTTACGACATTCTGCGCGCCGCAGGCACCGCGCCCAGCCGTGCCGTGCAGCGCATCAGCGCGGTGAATCTAAGTGGTGCCGATGCCCGCTTGCTTAACCTGTCGGATGGCGCCGCCGTGCTGCGGATCGACCGCACCGCTTATCTGCCATCGGGTCGGCCAATCGAATACACCCGCGGCCTGTATCGTTCTGACATCTACGATTTCGTCGCCGAACTTCGGCTTGATTCCAACAGCTGATCCCACCAAAATATGGCTCTAAACGGCTGTTAGAGCCACATTTACACCGTATGCCGCGCCCGAAACGCCGCCAGTTCTGCGGCACTGGGGGCCACACCACAGAACACCAGCACATAGTCTGGAATCCGCGCCAAACGCGGCACAAGGCTTTCCTCGGTCCGCATCGAAATATAGCCGATCTGCGTCAGATACACCGTCTGCGCCCGAATCCGCGCCTCTGTCACCCCAAAGCCAAAGCGTTGAAACAGCGCGTCCAACGCCTGTATCCGCGTCTCGTCCACCTCTGCCA
>JAHEDL010000493.1 GCA_024641255.1 Pseudorhodobacter sp. | reverse complement strand
TTCCGGGTCAAACCCGTCGATGCACAGCGCATAGGTGCCCGAGGCGGGGCCATCGGTTTCATCGGGTTCGAACGGGTGCGGTTCGGACACGCAAATTTCGCCCGAGGCTTCGGCGGTTTCAGCCATGCCGTCGATATCAACTTCGAACGGCAGCAACTCGTCGTCGAAATCTTCGACGGCGCCGGCGTGCAGCACGCGGTCAAGCCGCAGGCCGTTGGCGACGATAGAGTTGGTAAGGGTGGCCAGTGCCTCGGACAGGTCTTCGGCGGTCAGCACGAAAAACCGCGCTTCGCCGCCATAGGTGATGCCTTCGGGGGCAAGGGATTGGCCTTCGGGGTCGAAAGCTTCGACTGCGGCGTAAAAGGTTGCCATTGGGGGGCCTTTCTTTGGCAAATGGCCGTCAGCGGCCTTTCCCCCAATCCATAGCCCGACTGAAGGCAAAGCGCCACAGGCGGCAACGCGCGCCGACCAAAGCGGTGGCCGCGCAGCCGTGGTGTTGCGGTCAGCCGTGGCTTAGCGTGGCGCCAAGGCCGGTCATCAGACCTTCGAAGATCGGGAAAGAGGTGACGATGGGCGAGGCGTCATCCACCGACACCGGATTTTTCGCCGCCATTCCCAGCACAAGGAACGACATCGCGATGCGGTGGTCGATATGGGTTTTCGCGGTGGCGCCGCCGGGCACATTGCCCGCGCCCAGACCGTGCACGATCAGGGTATCTTCGTCTTCTTCGATGGTGATGCCACAGGCTTCCAGCCCGCGCGCCATGGCGTCGATCCGGTCGGATTCCTTGACACGCAGTTCCTTGACGCCGCGCATCACCGTCTTGCCGGTGGCGCAGGCGGCGACAACCGACAGGATCGGGTATTCGTCGATCATCGACGGCGCGCGTTCGGGCGGCACCTCGATGCCCTTCATGTTGTCAGAAAACCGCACGCGCAGATCGGCCACCGGTTCGCCGCCTTCGGTGCGCGGGTTCTGGAATTCGATATCGGCGCCCATTTCGACCAAGGTCAGGTAAAGCCCGTTGCGGGTCAGGTTCTGGCTGACGCCGGGCACGAAAATATCCGATCCTTCGACGATCAGCGCGGCGCAAACCGGGAAAGCGGCACTGGACGGATCGCGCGGCACCGCCACGGTTTGCGGCCGCAACTCGGGCTGGCCGGTCAGGGTGATGACATTGCCTTCGGCGGTCTTTTCAACGCTCAATTGCGCGCCGAACCCCAGAAGCATGCGTTCGGAATGGTCGCGGGTGGGTTCGCGTTCGATCACCACTGTCTGGCCGGGGGCGTTCAGACCCGCCAGCAGAATTGCCGATTTCACCTGCGCCGAAGCCACGGGCAGCGCATAGCGCACTGGCAACGGATTGGCCGCGCCAACCACGGTCATCGGCAAGCGACCACCCTTGCGGCCATAGGCCTGAGTGCCAAACAGCGAGAGCGGGTCGGTCACCCGCCCCATCGGGCGTTTGCGCAGCGACGCATCGCCCGTGAAAGTAACGGTCATCGGCGTCGTGGCCATGGTACCCATGATCAGGCGCACACCGGTGCCCGAGTTGCCGCAATCGATCACGTCCGACGGTTCCTGAAACCCGCCGACGCCGACGCCATTCACGCTCCAGCTGCCGGGGGCGTGCTGGGTGACGGTGGCACCAAAGGCGCGCATCGCTTTTGCGGTGTCCAGCACATCCTGACCTTCCAGCAGCCCGGTGATCTTGGTTTCGCCCACCGCCATCGCCCCGAAAATCAGTGCGCGATGGCTGATCGACTTGTCACCGGGAACCGAGGCCGTGCCTTTCAGCGGGCCGGATTTATGGGCGGTCATCGGTTGGGCGGTGCCATGGGCAGACATGCGCGAACTCCTGCGTGCGAATTTGCACGTCTGATAGCGCAAGCAGCGGCGGGGGTCTACCAGCGACCTACGCTTGCGCGGGCTGGGGGGCAGAGCCTCCGGCGGGGATATTTATGCCAATGTGAATGAGCAGGGCGCTTTGCCCATCCTCTTGGCCTAAATATCCCCGCCGGAGGCATCCGCAGGTGTAATCCGCGCGGCGGCGGGCAGAATCAGGCGCTGCGGCGGAAGGTCAGGTAATGCGGCGGGCGGCCTTCGCGCAGGGCTTTTTGTTCGTAGCGGGTCGAGAGCCAATCCGACCACGGCTGATCACCTTCGGCTTCCAGCACAAAGCCCGCTTGCGGCACTTCTTCCAGCGTTTGGCGCACATAATCTGGAATGTCGGTGGCGACGCGGAACTCGGCACCGGGGGCCATCACCCGCGCAAGCGCGGTCAGGTAGCCTTGCGTCACAAAGCGGCGACGGTGGTGGCGGGCTTTGGGCCAAGGGTCGGGGTAGTTCAGGAAGCATTTCTGCACCACGCCGGAGGGCAGCACGTCAAACAGGTCGCGCACGTCGCCGGGGTGGATCGCAAGGTTGGTCACACCAGCCGCGCGGATCTTGCCCAGCAGCATGGCGATGCCGTTGACGAAGGGTTCGCAGCCGATCAGCCCGATTTCGGGATAGGTTGCGGCCATATGCACCAGATGTTCGCCGCCGCCAAAGCCGACTTCCAGCCAGATTGGC
>JAHEDL010000490.1 GCA_024641255.1 Pseudorhodobacter sp. | reverse complement strand
AAATCCCGTCCCGTCAGAAGGAGGCTAAAATGGCCAACGCAATGATTGCATCCGAAACCCTTGCCGAAACCGTCCACGCCCTGCGCGATGCCAAGACCCAGCCGATGTTCAGCCTGAAGCGTCAAGCAAATCTGGTGATGGTGGCCGTTCTGGCGCTGTCGCTGTTGGCCGCATCGGCCTTGCCGTCTCATGCCGACCGGCGCGGCGACAATATTGCCAAGGTGTTGGGGGCAGCGCTGGTGATCGGTCTGATCGCCAACAGCCTTGATGACAAACCCAAACATCACCCCGCGCCGCTGCCAGAACCGGCACGCCACCGCCGCGTGCCCGCCGTTTGTGCCATCGAAATCGAAGGCAGCAGCGGCGATCGCGTCACCGTTTACCCGGAAAAATGTCTGCGCCGCGAAGGCTTCACCTATCAGCTGCCCGACTGCGCCCGCAACGTCCGCATCTACGGCAAGCGCGACCGGATCTATCCGGCGTCCTGCCTGCGCAATGCCGGCTTTCGGGTTGGCCGCTAACCGTTACGGACCCGCGATCCCCTAATCCCCTTGGGTCCGACCTTGGGGGCGGAAGGTCAGAGCAGCTTCCGCCCCTCTTTTTATCACCGTCATTTCACGCTACGCGAAAGCATGCATAAACTTTCCGCCGATGACAGCTTTGAAACCGCCGCCCGCACCCGTGGCCTGACCCTGATCGCCGGGGTCGACGAGGTTGGGCGTGGCCCGCTGGCTGGCCCCGTCACCGCCGCCGCTGTGATCCTTGATCCGGCGCGCATCCCGCCCGGATTGGCCGATTCGAAAGCGCTGACCGCCGCCAAGCGCGAGGCGCTTTACGATATCATCCTTGCCACCGCGCAAACCTGCATCGCCCATGCCAGCGTTGCCGAAATAGACAGTCTGAATATCCTGCGGGCGAGTCATCTGGCGATGGAACGCGCCGTCGCTGGCCTGCCGGTTGCCCCCGATCATGTGCTGATTGACGGCAATTTGATCCCGGCGGGCCTGAAGGGTCGCGCCGAAGCGATTGTGAAAGGCGATGCCAAATCACTGTCGATTGCCGCCGCCTCTATCATCGCCAAAGTCGCCCGCGACCGGATCATGGTGGATTTGGCGCAACAGCACCCCGGTTATGGCTGGGAATCAAACGCCGGATACCCGACCAAACAGCATCAGGCCGCGCTGCTAAATCTTGGTGTAACCGCTTGGCATAGGCGTTCGTTCAAACCTATCCACAACATGTTGTATCAAGACAAATCTGTAACCCCTTGATTCAATAAAGAATTTGACGACGAATCGCCTTTGACTCATTGTTATCCACAACAAGCAGCAAAAAGCTGCGGTACTTGAGGCAGAACATGGCGACGAAAACCAAACCGGCGGCGGGGGTATCCCTTCCGCTGAACCAAATCCTTGACGGTGATTGCATCGACAGAATGAACAGCCTGCCTGCGGGCTCTGTTGACCTGATCTTTGCCGACCCGCCCTACAACCTGCAATTGAAAGGCGACCTGCATCGCCCCGACAATTCCAAAGTGGACGCGGTCGATGACCACTGGGACCAGTTTTCCAGCTTTGCCGCCTACGACAAATTCACCCGCGACTGGCTGGCGGCAGCAAAACGCCTGCTGAAGCCGAATGGCGCAATCTGGGTGATCGGCAGCTACCACAACATCTTCCGCGTCGGCTCGGCCCTGCAAGACCAAGGCTTCTGGATGCTGAACGATGTGGTCTGGCGCAAAACCAACCCGATGCCGAACTTTCGCGGCAAACGCCTGACCAACGCGCATGAAACCCTGATCTGGGCCTCGCGCAGCGAAGACAGCAAATACACCTTCAACTACGAAGCGCTGAAAGAACTGAACGATGGCGTGCAGATGCGGTCTGACTGGGTTCTGCCGATCTGCACCGGCCACGAACGGCTGAAGGACGAAAACGGCGACAAGGCGCATCCGACGCAAAAGCCCGAAAGCCTGCTACACCGCGTGCTGATCGCCACCACCAACCCTGGCGATGTGGTGCTTGACCCGTTCTTTGGCACCGGCACCACCGGCGCCGTCGCCAAGATGCTGGGCCGCGATTTCATCGGTATCGAACGCGAAGAGGCCTATCGCAAGGTCGCCGCCGAACGCATTTCGCGCGTGCGCCGCTTTGATGCTTCGGCCTTGGAAATCACCGGATCGAAGCGCGCCGAACCGCGGGTGCCATTTGGCCAAGTGGTTGAACGCGGCATGCTGCGCCCCGGCGAAGAGCTTTACTCGATCGGCAGCCGCTATTCCGCCAAGGTGCGCGCCGATGGCACCCTGATCGGGTCGGATGTCAAAGGCTCGATCCATCAGGTTGGCGCCCATATGGAAGGCGCGCCGTCTTGCAATGGCTGGACCTATTGGCACTTCAAGCGCGATGGCAAGATGATCCCGATCGACATCCTGCGCCAACAGATCCGCGCCGAGATGGAGGCGGATCAGGGTCGGCCGCACTAAGGCCAACCCTGTGACGCGCTGCCTCACAGCCCTTTCCAGATAGCAAGTTTACGCCTGTGTCGCAGTCCGCCTGCGGCACACCTGCACCACCAT
>JAHEDL010000482.1 GCA_024641255.1 Pseudorhodobacter sp. | reverse complement strand
CACCCGCGCGGCATCCAGACCATGCACTTCGGCAATCGCCGTGCGCAGGCCAAGATGGTCTGTCGACGGATAGCGGTGCAGCTGATGCACCGACCGCGCGAAAGCATCCTTGGCCTTGTCACTGGCACCAAACGGATTTTCGTTCGACGACAGTTTCAAGATATTGGTAACACCGGCAACCGAGGCTTTGCCGCCTTCATACAAGGCGATATCCATGATCCCGGGTTGCGGGCGAATAGCGTCACTCATCAGATTCCCCCAACTGTTGCCGGGGTTTTAACGGCGGGTCGGGGGCAATGCCAGCGGCAATTGCCCCGAAACCATGCGTCATAGCGCCAGAAGGCGCGCCTCAGATCGCCAGAAAGTTGGTGAACTGCCACGGATCGTCGTCGTCCCGCTCCTCGGCAAAGCGGTTGATGCGGTTTTGCAGCGGTGTCCAATCAGTGTAATGGGTTTCAATCCGGCCAAGATAAGGCCGCTGCACCTCAAGGCACCGCGCGTGATCCATCTCGTCGGTTTCCACCAGACCCGCACGCGGGTTTTCCGCCACCCACACCATCGCCGCCATCACCGCCGATGTCACTTGCATCGCAGTGGCGTTCTGATAGGGCGCGAGCTCGCGGGCCTCTTCAATCGACAAGCGCGAGCCATACCACATCGCGCCGCGGGCATGGCCATATAGCAAAACGCCCAGATCATCCGCGCCGGATACGATCTCATCCGCAGTCAGAATATGTTTCTTTTCCGGCAGTTGGCCAGATCCGTTGATTTCGTGCAGGCTTAGGATCGCGTCATTGCAGGGATGATAGGCATAGTGGCAGGTCGGCCGATACACCGCCGTCTCCCCCTCCCAGACCGTATAGTAATCCGGGATCGACAGCGCCTCATTATGGGTGACCACATAGCCAAACTGCGGACCCGCAGTAGGGCACCAGCTGCGCACGCGGGTATCGGCACCGGCACGGTCGATCCAGATCGCATAGCCCGCGCCATGATCAAACCGATGCCCCAGCGGCGGCAGCTTGCGCTCATGCGTGCCCCAGCCCAGTTCGGCAGGCTGATAGCCCTCCGAAAGCAGTCCATCCACCGACCAGGTGTTCACAAACACGCCCGCAGGGCGCGGGTTCGCCGAAATCTGCGTGTCACGTTCCGACACATGAATGCCTTTCACCCCCAGCATCTGCATCAGCCCCGCCCAAGCTTCGCGGCTATTCGGCACATCCACGGCCAGACCGGTATCTGCCGCCAACTTCAACAGCGCCTCTTTCAAAAGCCAGCTGACCATGCCGGGGTTCGCGCCGCAGCACGACACTGCCGTCGGCCCGCCCTTGAACTGCTGGCCCAGCGCACGCACCTTTTCGCGCAAAGGATAGTTGGTACGTTCGGCATTGGGCAGCGGCGAGCCGAAATAGAAGCCCGGCCAGGGTTCCACCACCGTATCGATATACTGTACGCCAAGCTCTTGGCACAGCAGCATAACCTCAACCGAATCCACATCGACCGATAGGTTAACGACAAAGCCTTTGCCGTTCGGAAACAGCCCGCGCAGCACGGATTGGTAATTCTCTGGCGTCAGCGCCAGTTGCAGATGCGCAATGCCATGCTCGGCCAGAATGCCCGCGAATTCGTCAGAAGGCTCGATCACGGTGAACTGGCTGCGGTCAATCGCGAGGTGGCGCAGGATCAACGGCAAGGTACCCCGGCCAATCGAGCCGAAGCCGATCATCACCAGGGGTCCGTCGATGCGGGCGTGAATTTTATGGGTCATCAGATCAATGCTTGTCGGTCTTGGAGGTCAGATAATCCATCAGCGCCATCAGCACGCCCGAGACAACGAAGGTCAGGTGAATGACCACCAGCCAGAAGAATTTGTGGTCCATTGCCACCAGATCGTCGCTTTCCTCGATGCCCATGAACCATTTCAAAAGATCAATCGCCGAAATCGCCACGATCGAGGCGATCAGCTTCATTTTCAGGCCCGAAAAATCCACCGTGCCCATCCAGTTCGGCCGGTCTTTCCCGGAATCGAAATCAAACTTCGAAACAAAGTTTTCATAGCCGGAAAACAGCACGATCAGCAGCAGATTGCCAGCCAGCGTGAGGTCGATCAACGACAGCACCAGCAGGATGGCATCTTCGCTTTCCATGGTGAAAACCAGCGGCAGCCCATGGGCAAGTTCGCGCAGGAAGATCACCATCAAAAGCCCAACTGCCGCGACCAGCCCCAGATACATCGGCGCCATCAGCCAGCGCGAGGCGAACAATAGCTTTTCAAACTGACGTTCAGCGGGTTTGCTGTTGGACATTGCGGTCTCCATCGGGAAAACAAAAGGGCCCGCCGATTTGGCGGGCCCCCTTCTGCCAAACGGGGGCAGAGAGATTAGTTCTTTGCGTAGTATTCGACGACCAGGTTCGGTTCCATGACGACCGGGTACGGCACGTCCGAAAGGCTTGGCGTGCGGACAAACTTCACGGTCAGTTTCGAGTTGTCGACTTCCAGGTAATCCGGAACGTCACGCTCGGTCAAAGCAATCGCTTCGGCGATGATCGCCAGCTGACGCGACTTGTCACGAACGG
>JAHEDL010000469.1 GCA_024641255.1 Pseudorhodobacter sp. | reverse complement strand
GTTTTTGAACAGCAGTTTGATTCCTGCGCGATAATTGGTGTCTACGGCCATCTCTGCCCCGCCCCTGTGCAAGCAAGCCCCCAGATACGCCGGATTGCCGCGCAGTGTCTATACGCGGGCAATGAAACGAATCTTCCTAGCGCGAAAACCCGTGTTAGTCTGCCGCATGCGCCCCAAAACGGGCGCGATTTAAGGGAGGATAGTATGGCCGCAAAATATACCGGGGGCTGCGCGCATGTGCATGTGACCGCTGCCGCAGAACCGATTGATAACCATGAATGTCACTGCAATGTCTGCAAATCCGTCACCGGTCAGCAGCACACCCATGTTGCCTTTTTCAACTACGGCGACCTGAAGGCCGACCACCCCGAAAAGATGAAGCGTGTGCCGTTCAATGCCAATAACCCCGATGGCCCGCTGGAAATCTGCCTCTGCACCGATTGCGGCGCGGTGCTGATGCTGGACGACAAACAAAAGCGCATCCGCGTCGCGGTGCCGAACGTCATGGGCTATGATGACGCCGCCTTCCCGAAGGCCAGCTACCATGCGTTTTGGGATGAGACGAAGGGCTACGAAAAACCCCACGACGGCCGTCCGGTGTTCGAAGGTCTGCGGCCCGAGTTTGTCTGGCCTGCAGGGGCGTAAGGTAGTTGTCTTAAAGGGGGCGCCCTCCCCCAAGAAAAGGGCATAGGGTCGGTGCGGTTCACCCACCCTATGCCCTTCTTGTTTATCCTTGCTGAGGCGACAGGCTTTCGCTTAAGTGGAACGCGCAGATTATAGTCGCGTATTGCGAGCATTTAAGAGAGTTTCAAATGGTGAAATTGGTTAAAGCCCAAGTAACAAAGCATCAACGTGGTTTTTTTGGCCGTGTTTGGCAGATCGTATTTTGGCTCTTTCAGCTTGCGATGGTTGCTCTTGTCGTCGCTAATTTTGGTGCAGTAGGTGAAGTGTCGTCAGAGTGTGCAGCGCAAGCCACTGACTCTACGAACACCGCTGCGTGCCAAGCCGGGGCTGCTATCGGTGGTGGCATATTGGCCATTGGTGGGTGGTTCGTGTGGTTCTTGGGCACCGTCGTTCTGGCGATCTTGATGTTTGCCACACGGGGTAAATTGGTTACCTACGACGTACAAAAATAAGCTTTTCTGACCGGAGCTCTGGCGCGCACGTCAGCAGGCTACCTAAGCGCCTTGATCTATCGGGGGCGGCGCTCTATACGCCCCCGGTGGCCCCCTATCGCCACAAGAATCAACAATCCGCCGTGTTTGTCCTCGCCGTCGCAGCTTGGGCAGTTCCGGCATAGGAGTATGCGACATGAAATTGAATGAACTGCACGACAACCCCGGCGCCGCCAAGAAGCAAAAGCGTGTTGCGCGTGGTCCGGGTTCGGGCAAAGGCAAAACCGCTGGCCGTGGTATCAAGGGTCAGAAATCGCGTTCGGGCGTCGCTATTGGCGGCTACGAAGGCGGTCAAATGCCGCTGTATCGCCGCCTGCCGAAGCGTGGCTTCAGCAAGCCGAACCAACTGCGTTTCGCAGTCATCAACTTGGGCCTGATCGAAAAGTTCATCGCTCTGGGCAAGTTGGACGTGAAAGCAGAGATCACCGAAGACATGCTGGTTGACGCAGGTCTGACCGGTCACAAGCGCGACGGTATCCGCATCCTGAACAAGGGCGAGATCAAGTCGGCTGTGAAACTGAACGTGTCGGGCGCTTCGGCTGCCGCAGTTGAAGCTGTTGCTGCTGCTGGCGGCACGCTGACTGTTGCTCCGGTGCTGGAGCCGCACGGCAAGTCGGTCCGCAAAGCGCAATAAGAGGTTGTGAGCGGTCAACGGACCGCTTACATAACTTCAAGTTTCCCGCGCCGCCGACCGGAAACGGTTTGGCGGCGCTTCCCATAACGGGCTTACGCAGAAAGAACTGGGCATGGCATCTGCTGCAGAGCAAATGGCGGCGAACCTTAGCTGGGGTACGCTGGGCAAGGCGACTGATCTTCGTCAGCGCATCTTATTCACCGTTGGGCTGCTGATGGTGTATCGGCTTGGCACCTATGTGCCGGTCCCCGGCATTGACGGCACCGCGCTGCGCAATTTCATGGACAACGCGGGTCAAGGCATTGGCGGCATGCTGTCGATGTTCACCGGCGGCGCGATCAAGCGGATGGGTATCTTCGCGCTTGGCATCATGCCCTACATTTCGGCCTCGATCATCATCCAGCTGCTGGCGTCGATGATTCCGGCGCTGGAACAGATGAAGAAAGAAGGCGATCAGGGCCGCAAGAAGATGAACCAGTGGACGCGCTATGCGACCGTCTTTCTGGCAACCTTCCAAGGTTTCGGTATCGCCAAGTCAATCGAAGCCGGCAGCCTTGCGCACACGCCGGGCATGTTCTTCGTGATTTCTTGCGTGATCACGCTGGTTGGCGGCACGATGTTCCTGATGTGGCTGGGTGAACAAATCACCGCACGCGGCATCGGCAACGGCACCTCGCTGATCATCTTCACCGGTATCGTCGCCGAAATCCCGCATGCTTTGGCACAGTTCTTTAGCCAAGGCCGCGCTGGTGTGATCTCGACCCCGGTGATCC
>JAHEDL010000463.1:28-2584 GCA_024641255.1 Pseudorhodobacter sp. | reverse complement strand
CCCGCGCCAACGAAATCACATGGCCGCCATAAATCAGCCGCTTGCCATCGGCGCGGTTGGTGGCATCGAAATGCACCTTGGCGGTGTTCTGCCACAGCCGCGTCGCCAGCATATGCTCGGCTTCTTCCACCGTCACGCCATCAACGTGGTCAATCACCTCGCCCACCGTGTAATCGCCCAAACGGTGCGGCTCGCCTGCCAGCGCGAAATCATAGCCGGTAAAATCAAGCCCTTGCGGCACCGCCAGCTGCGTCGGGTCCACCACCTTCGCCAAAGCTGGCACCACGGCCTCGGGCGCCGCCGCTGCATGGTCGCGCTTTTTCACCATCACCCAGCGCACATAGTCCAACACAACCTCGTCGCGTTGGTTCAGCCCGCGCGTGCGCACATAAACCACGCCCGACTGCCGGTTCGAATTTTCCTTCAACCCGATCACGGTGCTTTGCGACCGCAACGTATCCCCGGCATAAACCGGCAACAGCCAGCGCCCCTCGGCATAGCCAAGGTTTGCCACTGCGTTCAGGCTGATATCGGGCACGGTCTTGCCAAACACAGTATGGAAGGCAATCAGATCATCCAGCGGCGCGGCGGCAAGCCCGCAGCTGCGCGCAAATTCATCCGAAGAATACAGCGCCCCGCGCGCCGGATACAGCGCATGGTACAGCGCGCGTTCGCCGCCCGAAACCGTGCGTGGCACGGCATGGGCAATGGTTTCGCCCAAGGTGTAATCTTCGAAAAAACGGCCCGGATTGGTCTTCATCTTGCCTCCCAAGCTCGGGGTTGCCCCCGACTCCTTGCTTGAAAAGGCGGGAAACCCCCGCCTTATTGCTCGCCCAGTTTCACATCCGGCGTGTAGATCCCCGGTGCATCCTTCACCACCGCCTGCCCGCAGCGCATCACGCCGCGCGCCGCGTCAAAGGCATAGGTGGGGCCGCCCTGCAGCTCCCACCCCTTGTTCAGCGCCGCCGTCACCTTGTGGCAAAACGCCGAGGTGTCGTCATCCGACAAAAACCGATACAGTTTCATCAGTAATACGTCCCCAAGAACACCGGATGGCCCAGCCATTGGTGGATCATCGCAATCACCCCCAGCAGCACCAGCGTGCCAACAAGGTTCATCGCATCGCCCTTGATGCCGCGCCCGTTCACCGGCTTTGCCCAAGGTCCGGCGCGGTTGATCACCGCCATCGAAACCAGCGCCCAGACCAACATGCTGCCAAACAACACGATCGACGCCTGATCGCCGTTAACCAGCAAATGCGCCACTGCCCAAACCACGGTGCCCAGCAGCATCGGATGGCGCAGTTTCGGGTAAAGCACGCCCTTGGTGCCGCCCACGCCAAACAGAAACAGCGAAATCAGCATCAGGGTGTTATTGGCATGCCCCATGCCCGGCAGCGGCGTGTAAACCGGCACATAGTCGGCCGCACGATAGCCCAGCACCATCAGCACCACACCCGCAAGCGAAAGCAACGCCACTGCCATCTTGCCCGCATCACCCATTCCCGCCCGCGCCTGCGGCGCCAGACGTTTGAACCAATGCGGCACCGCAAACAGCAGTATGCCCAAAACCAGCAAAGTCATCTTGTCGTTTCCTATCCTGCCAACGCGGCAATCATCCGGGCTTTGCCCAGCGTTGCCTGCGCCGTCACGATATGCAGGTTCTCGACGATCTTTCCATCCACAACCGCAACGCCCTGCCCTGCGGCCTGTGCTGCGTTAAAGGCAGCAATCTGACGTTTGGCCAGATCAATCTCGGCGTCCGACGGTGCAAAAGCCGCGTTGGCAATCTCCAACTGAGCCGGGTGGATCAGGGTTTTGCCGTCAAATCCCATGTCGCGGCCCTGCGCACATTCGGCGCGCAAACCGTCGTCATCCTTGAAGGCGTTATAGACACCATCCACAATCACCCGTCCATGCGCCCGCGCCGCCAGCAGGCACAGCCCCAACCCCGCCTGCATCGCCAAACGGTCGGGGCGATAGCGGCTGCCCAATTCCTTGGCCAGATCATTGGTGCCCATGACCATGCCCTGCAACCCCGGATAAGCCGCGATTTCGGCTGCATTCAGCATGCCCAGCGCCGTTTCCATCATTGCCCATAGCGGCTTGCCCGGTGCCTTGGCCGCCACCGCCGCCAGATCCGCCGCCGTATTCACCTTGGGGATCAGCAGCGCCTCGACCGCCGGATGCGCGCCAAAAACCGCAAGATCCTCGGCGCCCCAAGCCGTATCCAGCCCGTTCACCCGCACGATCCGCGCCCGCGCCCCATAGCCGCCCGCAGTCAGCGCCTCGGCCAGCACCGCCCGCGCCGCAACCTTTTCTTCGGGAGCCACCGCATCTTCCAGATCGAAGATAATCGCATCCGCCGCCAGCCCGCGCGCCTTGTCCAACGCACGCTCTTTTGATCCGGGAATATACAGCACCGAACGGAAGGGACGAGCAGACATGATTCTCTCCAGCAAGATTGTTGCGCCAAAAGGCCCCATTTCGCCACTTTCGGCAAGGGTGGAAATGCCGCAGCGCAGAAATTCCTGCGCGCAGCCTTAACCAAATGCTT
>JAHEDL010000443.1 GCA_024641255.1 Pseudorhodobacter sp. | reverse complement strand
AAGAGGCAGGTCTGCTGGAAAAGTTGGAATTTGGCGATGGCCGCGCCCGCTATGAAGATGCAGAGCGCGATCACCACGACCATTTGATTGATGTAAACACCGGTGAAGTGATTGAATTTGTCGACCCGGAAATCGAGGCCCTGCAAGAGCGTATCGCGGCACGGCTGGGCTATCGGTTGATCGGGCATCGGCTGGAACTCTTGGGTGTTCCGGTCAAGAAGGGATAAGGTTTGGCGGCTGACAATCTGCGCGGCATCTTTTTGATGCTGGTTTCGATGGCGCTGTTCGCGGTCGAAGACATGTTCTTGAAACTGGCCTCGGCGGGGTTGCCCACCGGGCAGATCATTTTTGTGGCCGGTGTTTTCGGTGCCCCGGTTTTCGCGCTCATCGCCTGGAGCAAAGGCGCACGGGTCTTTTCACCCGCCGCTCTGCACAAGGCAGTTCTGGCGCGCGCCTTGGGCGAGATGGTGGGAACCTTCGGCTATATCCTTGCTCTGGCCACCGTACCGCTTTCAACGATTTCTGCGGTTTTGCAGGCGCTGCCGCTTGCGGTCACGATGGCGGCGGCACTGTTCATGCAAGAAAAGGTCGGCTGGCGGCGCTGGACGGCCATTGCCGTGGGCTTTGCCGGCGTGATGCTGGTGATCCGCCCCGGTATGGAAGGGTTTCATCCGCAAGCGTTGTGGGGAATTTTAACGGTCGCGGGGCTTGCGCTGCGCGATCTGGCGGCGCGCGCCATCCCGCGAGACTGCACTGATGCGCAAGTGTCATGCTGGGGGCTGATGGCAGTCGCGCTGCTTGGCGTGCTGATGATGATTGGTCAGGGCGACGTTCGGGTGCCAACGTTTGCGCAATCGGCGATGCTATTTGGCGCCGTCGCCTTTGGCACCATCGGCTATTGGGCGGTCACCGGCGCCACGCGCACTGGCGAAGTGTCGGTTGTGGCGCCCTTCCGCTACGCGCGACTGGTCTTTGCAATCATCATCGGCGCGGTGGTGTTTGCCGAAATGCCCGATGTCATCACCCTGTCAGGATCGGGGCTGATCATCGCTTCGGGACTTTATTCCTTCGCGCGTGAGCGCGCCCGTAAACGCACACTTTCCTTGAACGCGACCGTGGGGTAAGACCCCCGCGAGAGCACCACGTCTGCCCAGCAGGAGACCTGTGACATGAGCACAATCATTGATATCCACGCCCGCGAAATTCTTGACAGCCGCGGCAACCCCACCGTCGAAGTAGATGTGCTGCTGGAAAGCGGCGCCATGGGTCGTGCGGCCGTGCCGTCGGGCGCATCGACCGGCGCACACGAAGCCAACGAACGTCGCGATGGCGATGCCAATCGCTATAAAGGCAAGGGCGTGCTGGAAGCTGTCGCTGCCGTAAATGGCGAGATTGCCGAAGAGATCGTCGGTTTTGACGCCACCGAACAGGTCGGCATTGACCGCACCATGATCGAATTGGACGGCACGCCGAACAAATCGCGGCTGGGCGCGAACGCCATCCTTGGCGTGTCGCTGGCTGTTGCCAAAGCTGCCGCAGAATTCACCGGCCAACCGCTTTACCGTTACATCGGCGGCACTTCGGCCCGCGTGTTGCCGGTGCCGATGATGAACATCATCAACGGCGGTGAACACGCTGACAACCCGATCGACATTCAGGAATTCATGATCATGCCGGTTGGCGCGGACAATATCCGCGACGCGATCCGCATGGGGTCGGAAGTGTTCCACACCCTGAAAAAAGAGCTGCAAAACGCTGGTCACAACACCGGTATCGGCGACGAAGGCGGCTTCGCACCGAACCTGAGCTCTGCCCGTGACGCACTTGATTTCATTCTGAAATCCATCGAAAAGGCTGGCTACAAACCCGGCGAGGATATCTATCTTGCGCTGGATTGCGCTGCGACCGAATATTTCAAGGGTGGTCGCTATGAGATGAAGGGCGAAGGCAAATCGCTGTCCATCGAAGAAAACGTCGCCTTCCTTGCAGGTTTGGCAAACGACTATCCGATCATCTCGATTGAAGACGGCTGTTCGGAAGATGACTGGGCTGGCTGGAAGCTGCTGACCGAAACGCTTGGCAACAAGATCCAACTGGTTGGCGACGATCTGTTCGTGACCAACCCGCGCCGCTTGGCCGAAGGTATCGCGGCAGGCTGCGCCAACTCGATGCTGGTCAAGGTCAACCAAATCGGCACCCTGACCGAAACGCTGCAAGCCGTCGATATGGCGCACCGCGCGCGCTATACCAACGTCATGTCGCACCGTTCGGGCGAAACCGAAGACTACACCATCGCCGATCTGGCAGTGGCTACCAACTGCGGCCAAATCAAAACCGGGTCGTTGTCGCGTTCGGACCGGTTGGCAAAATACAACCAGCTGATCCGTATCGAAGAAATGCTGGGCGAAACCGCTGAATACGCAGGGCGTTCCATCCTGCGTGGCTAAGGCGGACCGCCTTTGACCAACACGAAAATTGACGCGCGCCGCTGTTATGCCGGCGCGCGTTTTACTATTCGGCTTGGGCGATAAGCGGCGGGGATTTCAGCATTCGCTTGCCCCAGTACCGACGCTGCGACCAACTCAGCCG
>JAHEDL010000420.1 GCA_024641255.1 Pseudorhodobacter sp. | reverse complement strand
TTGGCGATGCCACGGTCAGCGAAGCGCAGATGCTGACGCTGCTGGAAGCCGCCCGCTGGGCGCCGTCGGCCAATAACTTCCAGCCGTGGCGCTTTGCCTGGGGTCTGCGCGGCGATGCTGGCTTTGCGGCGATGGTCGACACCATGGTGCCGTTCAACCGCGCTTGGGCCGAAAAAGCCGCTGCGGTGGTGGCGATTGCATCGAAAACCGGTGTTGCGAAAGACGAAGGCGTGGTGCCGAACCCCAGCCACGGCTTTGACGCAGGCGCAGCTTGGGTCAGCCTTGCGCTGCAAGCCGAGATGCTTGGGCTTTCGGCGCATGCGATGGGCGGCTTTGACAAGGCTGCTGCTGCTGCTGCGTTGGGTCTGCCCGATGGCCACGAGATTCATGTCTTGGTGGCGATTGGCAAAAAGGGTGATCCGGCGCATCTGCCCGAAGCCCTGCGCCCGCGCGAAATTCCGAACCCGCGTCAGCCCTTGGCAGAGCTTGCGGCGCGCGGACAGTTTCCGGCATAAGCTTTCAAGTTGAAAAGCTAAAAACAATAAAAAAATCCGCCAGTTATGGCGGATTTTTCATGTTTTGGATGAGGCTTATTCCAGTTCGATGGTGCCCGGCGGCTTCGACGTAACGTCGTAGAACACCCGGTTGACGCCCTTCACCTCTTGGATGATGCGGGTCATGGTTTCACCAAGGAAATCATGGCTGAACGGATAGTAATCGGCCGTCATGCCATCGACAGAAGTGACAGCGCGCAGGGCCAGCGCGTAGTCATAGGTGCGACCGTCGCCCATCACCCCGACGGTTTTCATCGGCAAGATGGCGGCGAAAGCTTGCCAGATTTCATCATACAGCCCGTGCTTGCGGATCTGGTCGATGTAAACCGCATCGGCCTGACGCAGGATGTCGAGCTTTTCGGTGGTAATCTCGCCGGGGCAGCGGATCGCCAGACCTGGGCCGGGGAACGGGTGGCGACCGATGAACGACGCGGGCAGACCCAATTCGCGGCCCAAAGCGCGGACTTCGTCTTTGAAGAGTTCGCGCAGCGGTTCGACCAGCTTCAGCCCCATCTTTTCCGGCAGACCGCCGACGTTGTGGTGCGATTTGATGGTGACAGACGGCCCGCCCGAGAAGCTGACGCTTTCGATCACATCCGGATAAAGCGTGCCTTGCGCCAGAAACTTTGCGCCGCCGACTTCGTTGGCGTGTTTCTGGAACACGTCAATGAACAGCTTGCCGATGGTTTTGCGTTTCACCTCGGGGTCAGAGACACCTTCCAGCGCGCCAAGGAACAATTCGGATTCGTCAGCATGAATCAGCGGCATATTGTAATGGTCGCGGAACATTTTGACGACCTGTTCAGCCTCGCCCAGACGCAACAGACCATGATCGACGAAAACGCAGGTCAGTTGGTCGCCGATGGCTTCGTGGATCAGCACGGCGGCAACCGACGAGTCTACGCCGCCCGACAGGCCGCAGATGACCTTGGCGTCGCCAACCTGCGCGCGGATCTTGGCAATGGCTTCGGCGCGGTAGGCGCCCATCGTCCAATCGCCCTTGAAGCCCGCCAGTTTCACGAAGTTTTCGTAAAGCTTCGCGCCTTTTGGGGTGTGGTGCACTTCGGGGTGGAATTGAACGGCGTAGAAGTGCCGCGAAATATCGGCTGTGACGGCATAGGGCGCGTTCGGCGAGGTGCCGTAAACGGTAAAACCCGGAGCGATTTTCGACACATGGTCGCCGTGGCTCATCCAGACCTGTTCGCGGCCATCCTCGAACCAGCCATCCAAGATAGACAGGCTATCTGCGGTGGGAGTGACGAAGGCGCGACCGAATTCGGCGGTGCCGTGGCCATGTTCAACCAAGCCGCCCAGCTGCTGCATCATGGTTTGCTGGCCATAGCAGATGCCCAGAACCGGCACGCCCAGCGACCACAGCGCATTTGGTGCGCGCGGCGACCCTTCGCGGGTTACCGAATCTGGCCCGCCGGACAGGATCACCGCCTTGGGCGCGAAGTCGGACAGAAAGCTGTCGGAGACGCGGTTATAGGGGTGGATTTCGCAATAGACGTTCAACTCGCGCAGGCGGCGTGCGATCAGCTGCGTTACCTGAGAGCCGAAGTCGATGATGAGGAGGCGATCATGTTGTGTCATAGCCTCGGGTAGCCTTTGAGGGGGCGAATCGCAAGATCGGTGGCAAGGAAAATTCTTGGCCGGTGGATTTTAGGGGTGCTTTCAGCCCCCCTCGGCGCAAGGCGCCTCACCCCCCGAGGATATTTGCGCCAATGTGAATGCCAGACGTCGCTTACGCCATGGTCGAATGTCGGTTTTGGAGCGTAAGCGGCGCAAACGGGGGCCACGCGGGTGGGGTTTCGCGGCATAAGGGCGGGAAAATCAGGGCCGCAGTCTGCGGGTCAAGCGATGGAGATCAAGATGAGCGATGTGGGTGGACGCCGGGCGCGCGGTGGTGGTGGTTCGGCTCGGCGGGCTGAGCGCACGGCGGTGAGTTTCGAAACCGCGAAATTCATCCAGCGCAACATCCCGAACTTTGAGATCCTGAACGAAGAAGCGTTGCAGATCATCGAATACAACGCCGAAACGGTTTTGGAAGAGATTGGCGTCAATTTCGTTGAAAACGAAGCGGCGCTGGTGCGTTGGCGCGAAGCCGGTGCCGATGTGCGCGGCGAGCGCGTGCATATTCCGCGCGGGTTGGCGCGCAAACTGTGCGCCACCGCGCCGAAAACCTTCACCCAATACGCCCGCAACCCGGAGCGCAACGTCGAGATCGGTGGCCGCAATCTGGTGTTGGCACCGGTTTATGGCCCGCCCTTTGTGCGAGATCTGGAAGGTGGCCGTCGCTATGCCACGCTGGACGATTTCCAGAAATTCGTGAAGCTGGGCTACATGTCGAAATGGCTGCACCATTCGGGCGGCACGGTCTGCGAGCCGACCGATATTCCGGTGAACAAGCGCCACCTTGATATGTTGCGCGCGCATATGGTGCTTTCGGACAAGCCCTATATGGGGTCGGTGACCGAGCCGTCGCGGGCCGAAGATTCGGTCGAAATGTCGAAACTGCTGTTCGGGGCGGATTTTGTTGACCAGAACACGGTGATGACCTCGCTGATCAACATCAACTCGCCGATGACCTTTGACGGCATCATGATGGGCGCGTTGGAAGTTTACGCCAAGAACAACCAAGCCGCGATTGTGTCGCCGTTTATCGTTGGTGGTGCGATGGCACCGGTGACGGTGGCGGGCACGCTGACCCAGGTTCTGGCCGAAGTTCTGGCCGGTGTGGCCTATAGCCAGTTGATCCGCCCCGGTGCGCCGGTGATTGCGGGGGCGTTTGTGACCTCGATCGACATGAACTCTGGCGCGCCGACCTTCGGGACGCCGGAAGCTGCGCATATCACCTATGGGGTTGGCCAGTTGGCCCGCCGCTTGGGGCTGCCCTATCGTTCGGGCGGGTCGTTCTGTGGGTCGAAACTGCCCGACGCGCAGGCGGCTTATGAAACCGCGAACAGCCTGAACATGGCGCTGCTGGCGGGGGTGAACTTTATGCTGCACGCTTGCGGCTGGCTGGAAGGCGGGCTGGTTTCGTCGTTCGAAAAGTTCGTAATGGACGCCGATCAGCTGGGCACGCTGCACCATCTGGCGCAAGGCGTGATGATGGACACCAACGGTCAGGCGATGGACGCGATCCGCGAAGTTGGGCCCGGTGGTCACTATCTGGGCTGCGCGCACACGCAGGCGAACTTCAAATCGGCATTCTGGCGGTCTGATCTGTTCGATTATAAGCCGTTCGAAACCTGGGCTGAAGAAGGTGCGCGCGACACCCAGCAACTGGCAAGCGAGCGGGTCAAGAAGATGCTGGCCGATTATCAGGCGCCCGAAATCGACCAAAGCATTGTTGAAAGCATCGACGAATATATCGCCAAGAAGAAAGCCTCGATGCCCGACGCATTCATGTAAGGGTTTCGACAGACAGCAGACGGCCCGCCCGAAAAGGCGGGCCGTTTTGCATTAGACGGTGCCGGTTTGGCGCGGCAGCAGGCGCACTTCGGCCATCAGCGCGATCAGCACTTCGATGTGGCGGGCAACCGAATAGGTCGGAGCGCCTGCGGCACGGGTTTCTTCCAGCCGCTCTTCTTCCGCCATCAGGTTGCGCACCACACGTTCGGGGGTGGTGCCGGTGCTGCCCAAGCGCCGCAGATCGCGGTCGCGGCGATAGTCGACCAGCCCGCAATGGGCGGCGCGGATCAGCAGGCGGGGGCGGCGCAGGTTGGACAGCAAAGCGCGGAAATCGGTCATGGCAGGGCCTTTACAAAATGGATGCCACATTCTTACCGCAATTCAACCATGCGTTGCGCAAACCGGATTTCGAGCGTTCGCGGGTTTCTGACATTGTTTAGGATTTATAAACAATTATCGGGGAAGGCTCAGATATTAACGATTGGGTAACCAATGCCACCGACGGTTGTTAACGATTATGAACATGCCGATCTACGGGCGGCCGCCGCCGGGAATACCCCCATGCAGAGCAATTTGTCACCGCTGCAAAGCCTGCCAAGCTGGCTGCCTGATACTGTGCGTTTGTATCTGGACCATACAGAAGATGGCCTTTCATATCGGGAACTTGCGCGACGTGAGGGGCGACATGCCTCGACCGTGATGCGAGCGGTGCGCCGGTATGAAACGCGTCGTGATGATCCGTTATTTGATGATGCGCTTGCGGCCGTGCTGCGCGCGGCAGAGCAGGCCTGTGCCCCGATTGAAAAGGAGGAAACCCCGATGACAGCCCCCCTTCGCCCCAAAACCTTTGTTGCTGATGAGGCGACAATCTTGTCGGAAGGTAAGCGGATTCTTCGCCGTCTGGTTGAGCCGGGCGCGGTGTTGGCTTTTGCGCCAGACATGGAAAAAGCCGTGGTGATGCGCGAGTTTGAAGGCGGACGCACGGCGCGCACGGCGGTGGTGGACCGCACCATCGCGCAGGCCTTTGCGCTGAAGGACTGGATCACCTGCCGCAAACCGGGGCGGGTGGCGACCTATGACATCTCGACCGTGGGGCGCGCGGCGTTGAAGCGGATGATCGAAACCGAGGCGGCGACGCCGTTTGGCGATCAGCATCGCAGTTGGGCAGAGCGCGAGGTGGAAGGCGAGGCCGGACCGAAGCGCATCCGCTATAATCTGGCGGAAAGCCCGGTGGCGGTGCTGGGACGGCGGCGCGACAAGGACGGCAAGCTGTACCTGGAGCCTGAATTGGTGACCGCAGCGGAGCGCCTGCGCGAAGATTTCGAACTGGCACAGATGGGGCCGCGTGTGGCGCAGAATTGGGAACGGTTTTTGACCGGCGGCGATCGTGGCGGGTTTCGCGGTGACACAGGCGTGGCCGAAGGGCCACGGGCGGCGCGCGACCGGGTGGCGGCGGCGCTGCGCGATCTGGGGCCGGGCTTGGGCGATGTGGCGCTGCGGGTGTGTTGCTTTTTGGAAGGCATCGAAACCGCCGAACAGCGTTTGGGCTGGGCAGCGCGGTCTGGCAAGGTGGTGCTGCGCATCGCGTTACAGCGTTTGCGGCTGCATTTTGATGAAACCTATGGCCGCTCTGGGCCGCTGATCGGCTAAGCCGGTCAATGCAAAAGGGCCGCGCAGATGGCGCGGCCCTTGGCAGATAAATTGGCAGATCCGATCAGGCAGCGACGCTGCGCGCGTCGGCTTCAAGCCAGCCAAGCACGTTTTCCGGCGAGGACACGCCATAGGGGTCTTCGCCGTGGTTGTCGGCCAGACCCGGCTCTTCGAACCAAGCTTCGACCACACCGTCTTTGACGATGGCGGCATAGCGCCACGAGCGCAGACCGAAGCCCAGATTGTCTTTGCGCACCAGCATGCCGACGCGGCGGGTGAATTCGCCCGAGCCATCCGGGATGACTTTCACGTTTTCAAGCTCTTGCGCCTTGGCCCACTGGTTCATCACGAAGGCGTCGTTGACCGACAGGCAATAGATCGCGTCGATGCCATAGGCGGCGAAATCGGCGAAGCCTTTTTCAAAGCCCGGCAGCTGGTAGGTCGAGCAGGTGGGGGTGAAGGCGCCGGGCAGGGCGAACAGCACCACGCGCTTGCCGGCGAAGTAGTCGGCGGTGGTCATTTCCTGCCAGCGGTAGGGGTTCGGGCCGCCAACGGATTCGTCGCGGACACGGGTTTGGAAGGTGACGGCGGGAAGCTGCGAGCCAGAAATCATCGAAAAACCTCTTTTGATTTTGGGGCGCCGAAAGCCGGGCGCTTGATGCCGGTTGGCTACTTTGCTGCGCTGCGGCGGTCAAGTTCGGGGGCCAAGATTTTGGTGGAAAACCTGATCATTTGAAGGGCTTGGCGTAAGGCATCGGCAAGATGCTGCCAGTTTGGGCAGGCTGCAACTGCAGCGGGCAGGTTTTGGCGGCGGCAATGCAGCAGGGTGGCGACGGTTGGGGTTGCTTGCGCTGCATGGACCTGCGGCGCCTATGCCGTTGCCAATGGCTGCATCGAAGACTATTTGAAGGGAACATAGCGTTTCAGGGGGGAAAGCCGTTGCGCGACCTTAAGATTCCAGACCAACGTCACCCCGAAAAGGCGCATAAGCCCGATAATGCGCAGCCGAAAAAGCCGGATTGGATCCGGGTGAAGGCGCCGACTTCGGAAGGTTATAAGCAAACCCGTGACATCTTGCGGGAAAAAAAGCTGGTGACGGTCTGCGAAGAGGCTGGCTGCCCGAACGTGGGCGAATGTTGGTCGGCCGGTCATGCCACCATGATGATCATGGGCGAAATTTGCACCCGCGGCTGTTCGTTTTGCAACATCGCCACGGGCAAGCCGAACGCACTGGACAGTTTTGAGCCGGGGCGGGTGGCGCATGCGGTGTCAGAGCTGGGGCTGAAGCATGTTGTTGTCACCTCGGTTGACCGCGATGATCTGGACGATGGCGGGGCAGAGCATTTTGCCCAAACCATTCGCGCCATCCGCCACCGCTCGCCCGCGACAACGATTGAAATTCTGACCCCCGATTTCCTGAAATGCCCGCCCGAGGCCTTGGAAAAAGTGGTGCAGGCCAAGCCTGACGTGTTCAACCACAACCTTGAAACCGTGCCGGGCCTTTACCCAACCGTGCGCCCCGGCGCGCGCTATTTCCACAGCCTGCGCTTGCTGCAAAAGGTGAAAGAGCTGGACCCGACGATCTTTACCAAATCGGGGATCATGGTTGGTTTGGGCGAAGACCGGCAGGGCGTGCATCAGGTGATGGATGACATGCGCGCCGCCGATGTCGATTTTCTGACCATCGGCCAATATTTGCAGCCGACGCCAAAGCACCACCGCGTTGACCGTTTCGTGACGCCGGATGAGTTCAAAAGCTATGAGACGACGGCGTTTGGCAAAGGCTTTTTGATGGTGTCGGCAACGCCGCTGACCCGGTCATCGTATCATGCGGGCGACGACTTTGCCCGGCTGCGTGCAGCGCGTTTGGCGAAGCTGGGCCGCAGCTAGGCCATAATGCGCGACGGCACGAAAAAAGGCGGCTCTGGATGAGCCGCCTTTTATATTTCGGGGGCTGGCCTTAGCTTTCCGGCTGACGGTAGGCTTTGTGGCAGGCCGAACAAGCACCGCCCAATTGCGCCATGGATGCTTTCAGCGCGTCAACGTCGGTAGCAGCAGCGGTTTGCATTGCCGAAGCTGCGTTGTTCAGATCGGTGATCTTGGCAAGAAAATCGTCTTGCTTGGCCCAGATATCGGGCAAAGCAAAGCTGTCGGCTGCCTTTTCCACTTCGGAACCGGCGGGGAATTGGGCCATCGACAGCACCGAGGCCACTGCCGCAACATTGGCGGCGGCTTTGCTGGCGCTTGCCTGATCATAGGCAACCTCGCCCTTGGCCATGCCACCCAGCGTGCCCAGATCAGAGGCCATCTGCAACATCAGCCCGTGACGGGTTTCGACAACATCTGCGAAGGGGTCTTCGGCATCCTGCGCCAAGACGCCAAAGGCGGTCAGCGCCGCCATTGCGGTAAAGGCAATCAAACGTTTCTGCATAAAGGAACTCCGGGTCCTAAGCGCATAAAGGCCGCGCGGTTTCCCCGCTTTGACACTGAAATCGTCGCGGCGGGATGGCTGGACCCTAGGGGGGGCAGCGGCGTGGGCGCAAGTCACATCGTCTGATACTTTGGGTATAGAGCGTTGAAATTGCCAAAGGTTTAGACGGTTTGCGCAAGAAGCCGCCCAGCAGGCGGCGGCGGGCTAGTGGTTTACTAAGGGGGGCGAAACCCTTGCGCGATTTCGCCAAACACTGGCAGCGATTCAAGCCGTGCGCACAGATCGGCCAGCGCCGGATACCTCCCTGCATGCAGCAGGTCCGGATGTGCTTCGCCAATAAATCGCCACGCGCAGGCGGTTGCAATATCGGCGTGGCTGATCGCAGACCCCAGCCAGAACGGCGTGCGTCGTGCGGCAAAATCGGCGTCAAGCGTTGCCAGCGTGGCGGTGATCTGTTCGCGGCAGCGCTGATCAAACTGCGGTGACACCACATCGTGCATCCGCTGTTCGTAAAACAGACTGACGGCTTTTTCCGCAACGCCACAGGCCAGCGCCACGATTTGCAGCGCGCGAC
Source organism: Pseudorhodobacter sp. (assembly GCA_024641255.1). Taxonomy (GTDB): domain Bacteria; phylum Pseudomonadota; class Alphaproteobacteria; order Rhodobacterales; family Rhodobacteraceae; genus Cypionkella. Next base: position 4,469 of record JAHEDL010000420.1, on the reverse strand, counting down.
GTCGTGCGGGTTGGTGCCGGGGCAGCAGCGGCGCTGCCGCCATGCCATCCAGATAATCCAGAATCATATGGCTGTCTGTCAGCACAAAGCCATCAGGCAACACCAAGGCCGGCACCCGCAGCAACGGGTTCAGCGCCGCCAAAGCCGCTGTATCGGAAAACGCCGACAGCGGGCGATGGTCAAACGCGATGCCATAAAGCCGCAGCGTGATCCCGACACGACGCACGAAGGGGCTGTCATATTGGCCGATCAGGATCATCGCGGCCTACTTGACCGGCGGCACAAGTTGCAAATAGGCCGCAACGGCTTGGCGATCGGATTCGGGCAGTTTTGCCATGTTTTCCACCACATGCGCCATATGGCCACCAACCGAGTCGAACTCTGGTGTGAAGCCAGAAGTCAGGTATTCCACCACATCCGCCGCACTCCACGTCAGTTTGCCGGGGGTGATATTGGGCGTCTTGCCCTTGCCATCGGGGTTGGTGGCGCCCGCCAACCACTTGCCACGCTGCACGCCGCCCAAGGCGTTACGCGGCGTGTGGCATTCGCCGCAATGCGCCAAGGCTTCGGCAATATAGCGGCCACGGGTCTGCTCTGGCGTCAGATCGCCGGTGATCACCCAGTCGGTCGAGGCAAACATCAGCTTCCACAGCCCAAGCGCGCGCCGGATGGTGAAGGGAAAGCTGATTTCATGCGGGGCCGATGGCGTGGCCGAGGCGGGCAGCGTATCCATGAACGCCTTCAGATCGGCGACGTCTTGCGGCAGCATCTTGTTATAGGCGGCATAGGGCAGGGCGGGATACAGATGCTCGCCTTCCGGCGACACGCCTTGCGTCACCGCATTGGCAAATTGCACCAGAGTCCAGCCGCCAATGCCGTGCTGTTTGTCGGGCGAAATGTTCGGGGCGACAAAAGTGCCAAAGCCGGTTGCAAACTTCTGCCCCCCCGCCAGCACCAGTTCATCTGGCCCGCTGGCGTCGGCTGCGGCATGGCATGACGCGCAGCCTGCGGCCCAAAACACCGACTCGCCAGCTTTGGCATCGCCGACCAACCCGTCGTAATCACTGGGCGATACGCTGGACGGCGCAGTTAACAGCCAAAACGCGGCGGCCCCCAGGAGGGCCACCCCCAACACAGCTTGCGGCAGACGCGACATAGGCAACTTCCCTTGGTTTGAACCGCAACTGCGGAGCTCTGGCGATGATACAACAGCCCAAGCTTAAGGGAAGCTGACAGGGACCAAGGTCTGATCAAATAAACTTTTGTGCGCCAGCAAGGGGATCAATCGGTAAACCGCACCTTGCCGATATAGGGCAGGTTGCGGTTTCGCTGTGCAAAATCAATGCCATAGCCCACGACAAATTCGTCGGGGATTTCAAAGCCGGTCCAGCTTGCCTTGATATCCACCTCGCGGCGCGATGGTTTGTCCAACAGTGCGCACACCTCCAGCCGCTTGGGTTCGCGCGATAACAGCAGGTTCTTGACGTGATGCAGGGTGAAGCCAGTATCGACAATGTCTTCAACCACCAACACGTCTTTGCCAGCGATCTCGCCGCGCAGATCCTTCAAGATCCGCACCTCGCGGCTTGAATGGGTGGCGTCGCCATAGCTTGACGCTTCCAGAAAATCGACCTCGACCGGCAAGTCGATTTCGCGCACCAGATCGGCGATGAACACGAAAGACCCGCGCAGCAGCCCGACGACAACCAGCTTGTCGCAGCCCTTGTAATGCGCGGTGATCTCCTGCGCCAAGGCTTCGACACGGGCGGCAATCGCCTTGGCAGAAATCATCTGGTCGATGACATAAGGACGCGTTGGCATGGGACCCCCCTTGATTTTCCCAAGTTACCTAACCAATACACGCGACAAAGTCTACGTTGGCCCGAACCTGCGATGGCCAAGTTACGCAAACAGAGGGCGCATGCCACGTCACGCCGAAACCAAACGCCTGCCGTATAAGGCCGTACAGATGTACGACCTTGTCGCCGACGTTGCCCGCTATCCCGAATTCCTGCCGTGGACGGCGGCTGCCCGCATCCGGTCGCGCCGCCCGATTGATGGCGGCGAGGTGATGGAGGCGGATCTGGTGATCAGCTTCAAAGTGTTCCGCGAACGCTTCGGCAGTCGCGTCACCTTGCTGCCCGACCAAAGCAAGATCCTGACCGAATATATCGACGGCCCATTCAAACACCTGAAATCCGTCTGGAGCTTCCAAGACGTCGATGGCGGCTGCGAGGTGTCGTTCGAGGTCGACTTCGAATTCAAGAATGCCATTCTGGCCGGTATCATCGGTCTGGTGTTCAACGAGGCGATGACCCGCGTGGTGCGCGCCTTCGAAACCCGGGCGGCAAAGCTTTACAGCTGATCCGCTGCTTTGCGCTTCATCTTGGCCTAAATATCCCCGCCGGAGGCTGGTGCAATGCCGCCAGCGCGCCCGACGGGAGTAGTATGGTCTTACGAGTTCATCTCATAGGCGCGTTCGCCATGCGCCGACAGGTCAAGCCCGTTGACTTCGGTTTCCACATCGACCCGCAGCGGCGTCACCAAGGCGCAAAGCTTGATCAGCACATAGCTGCCAACCACCGTCCACAGCCCCACCACGGCAAGCCCGCCCAATTGTGCCGCCCAAGTGCCCGCGCCCAGCAGCGCCACCATCAGCGTGCCGAAAATTCCGCCAACGCCATGCACCGCGAACACGTCAAGGGTGTCGTCAATCTTGCTGTGGTTTTTCATCAGCATCACCGCCTCTTGGCACAGCACGCCCGCGATGCTGCCGATCAGCAGCGCCGAAACCGGGCCAACATAGCCCGACGCCGGGGTGATTGAGGCCAGTCCGGCGATGGTGCCAGTGACAAGGCCAACCAGTGACGCACGGCCGAACTTGATCCGCTCCCACGCAGCCCAGGTCAGCGACGCGGCGGCGGCGGAAATATGGGTGACGGTGATCGCCATAGCCGCCTGACCGTTGGCCGCCAGTGCCGAGCCGCCGTTGAAGCCAAACCAGCCGACCCAAAGCATGCCAGCCCCCATCATCACCATGCCCGGCGAATGTGGCGGGGTGGTTTTATGTTTGCGCGGGCCAAGCTCCCACGCCACCAGCAGGGCCGCCAGACCGGCGGTTTCATGCACCACGATGCCGCCTGCGAAATCATGCACCCCGACGGCACCGAAAATGCCGCCATCGGCCAAAAAGCCGCCGCCCCAGATCATGTGCACCACCGGCGCGTAAACCAGCAGCATCCACAGGCCCGAAAACAGCAGTACGAAGCCAAAGCTGATGCGTTCAACATAGGCCCCTACGATCAGCGCCGGGGTGATGATGGCAAAGGTCATCTGATAGCTGAAGAACGCCATTTCCGGCAGGCTGCCTTTCAGGCTGTCCAGCGTGACGCCGTTTAGAAACCGTTTGCCTATGCCGCCCCACAGCGCGCCGTCGCCGCCAAAGGCGATGGAATAGCCTGCCACCAGCCAAAGCACGCTCATTAAAGCGGCAATCGCAAAGCAATGCATGAAAACCGACAGCACGTTTCGCGCCCGCACCAGCCCGCCATAGAACAAGGCAAGGCCCGGCAGGGTCATAAACAGCACCAAGGCGGTTGCGATCAGAATGAAAGCGGTGTCTGCGGCGTTCATATCGGCTCCGAGATTCGATTTGCGCGGTAAAAGCAGTCAAACCGGTGCCGCGAAAAGAGCCTTTGCGGATGTTATACGCTTAATAGTAGGGCTGTTTATAAAGCGCCTGATTATTGTGCGGTAATTTCGCAGTGCTGCGCAATTTCAGGCGGCTTTTGTTTCAGACCATCGATTGTGCCAGCAGCGCCAGCGCATGATCACGCGCGGCACTGCGCACCTTTGCGCGGCCCAGCGCCCCGAAGTCTATGGTTTCCACCCGCGTGGCTTGACCCTTGCGCGCCAAGGCAAAACAGACGCGGCCTTCGGGTTTGAACTCTGACCCGCCGGGGCCGGCGATGCCGGTGGTCGCCACCGCCAGATCTGCTTGGGAATGCGCAAGCGCGCCTTCGGCCATTTCGCGCGCCACTGCTTCCGACACTGCGCCATGGTCGGCCAAGCTTTGCGGCGACACCGCCAGCATGTCGATCTTGGCTTGGTTTGAATAGGTGACAAAGCCGCGATCAAACACGTCGGACGACCCAGCGATGTCGGTCAGGGCGGCCGCAACCATGCCGCCGGTGCAGCTTTCGGCGGTTGCGATGCGAAACCCCCAATAGCGGGCCCGCGACAGGATTTCGGCAGCAGACATTGATCACCTCATCAAGACCAGCGGGATATGATAAAGCCCAGCCGCCACAATCGTGGCAATGCCAGCAAACAACCCCGCCCACAGATCGTCAAGCATCACCCCTGCGGCGTCGTGGCGGCGGTCGGCGCGGCCCACCAGCCACGGCTTCCAGATGTCAAAAAGGCGGAAGAACAAAAAGGCCGCAACTGGGGCAGGCCAAGGCAAAAAG
>JAHEDL010000428.1 GCA_024641255.1 Pseudorhodobacter sp. | reverse complement strand
CTTAAAGCCGGGGTTTGCCGGTGTGATCCGCACCACTTCGCCCGAAATCCAGCCGAACCCCGCGGTGTCTTCGTATTCACGGCCCCAGCTTGCCATCATCTGCATGCCGACGCAGATGCCAAGGAACGGGCGGGCGCGGTGGGTCACCGCCTCTTCGATGGCTTCAAACAGCCCGCCATAGCTGCCAAGCGCGCGGCGGCAGGCCGGAAAGGCGCCGTCGCCCGGCAACACGATACGATCAGCGCGCGCGACATCTTCGGGGCGCGACGACACCAGCACGCTACCGGCATCAGTTTCGGCCGCCATGCGCTGAAACGCCTTTTCGGCGGAATGCAGGTTGCCGGAATCGTAGTCGACAAGGACGGTGAGCATGTTTGATACCTATGCGCGGGGAGGCGGCAGCGGCCTCCGGCGGGGATATTTAAGCCAAGAGGATGCAGTTAAAGCGCGCCCTTGGTCGACGGCAGCACACCAGACATGCGCGGATCGGGTTCAACCGCTTCGCGCAGCGCCCGTGCCACGGCTTTGAACGCGGCTTCGGCGATGTGGTGGCTGTTAAGCCCGTGGATCAGGTCAACATGCAGGGTGATACCGCCATGCGTCGACAGCGCCTGAAAGAACTCGCGCACGAGTTCGGTGTCAAAGCTGCCTATTTTTTGCGTCGGGAATGGCAGGTTCCACACCAGAAACGGGCGCGCTGACAGATCCAGCGCGCAGGCGACCTGGGTGTCATCCATCGCCAGCCGGAAATGGCCATAGCGACGGATGCCCTTCTTGTCGCCCAAGGCGCGGGCAAGCGCCTGACCCAAGGCGATGCCAACATCTTCAACGGTGTGGTGATCGTCGATGTGCAAATCGCCCTTGGCCTGCACCACCATGTCGATCAGCGAATGCCGCGCCAGCTGATCCAGCATATGGTCGAAAAACCCCACGCCGGTGGCGATTTCGCCTTTTCCGGTGCCGTCAAGGCCGACGGCGACCTTGATCGCGGTCTCGTTAGTGGTGCGGGTGATTTCGGCGCTGCGCATCGGCTGGCTCCTTTGGAATGTTGCGGGCTTTATAGGGTGGGGGGGGCGGTTTGAAAAGCCTGCCGGGAATTTCTGCGCGCGGGGTGGACCTTGGCGCCACGTTGCCTATTCTGGTGCCAATTTTCCGAACTGATTGGTGCGCCATGCCCTCCTACACCTGTTTCAAAGCCTATGATATTCGCGGTCGCTTGGGTGAAGAGTTGAACGAAGACATTGCCCGCCGCGTTGGGCGCGCCTTTGCCGAGGGTTTGGGGGCCAAGCGCGTGGTGCTGGGGCAAGATTGCCGCGCTTCTTCGGTGGCTTTGGCCCGCGCCGTTGCCGAAGGCCTGGTTGCCGCCGGGGTCGAAGTGATGGATCTGGGGCTTTGCGGCACCGAAGAGATGTATTTCGCCACCACCGCCTTGGCCGCTGATGGCGGCATCGAGGTGACGGCATCGCACAATCCGATGGATTACAACGGCATGAAGATGGTGCGGCGGGGCTCTGCGCCGCTGGATGCCGCCAGTGGCCTTGCCGCGATCAAGGCCTTGGCCGAAAGCGGCGATTTTGCGGCCGATCAGCCCGGTGGCCGCATCGTCGATGCCTCTGCCACCCGCGCGGATTTTGTCGACCGCGTGCTGTCCTTTGTGGATGTTTCCGCGCTGCGGCCGCTGAAAATCGTGGTCAACGCTGGCAATGGCGCGGCAGGGCCGACGTTTGACGCCATTGCAGCGGCGCTGGCGGCCAAGGGCGCGCCGCTTGACTTCATCCGCATGCACCACGACCCCGATGGCAGCTTTCCGCATGGCATCCCCAACCCGCTGCTGCCGGAAAACCAACCCGCAACCGCCAATGCGGTGATCGCGGCGGGCGCCGATATGGGCGTGGCGTGGGATGGCGATTTCGACCGGTGCTTCTTGTTCGATGCATCGGGCGCCTTTGTGCCGGGCGAATATATCATTGGCCTTTTGGCGGCGGTGTTCCTGGCCAAAGAGCCCGGCGCACGCATCGTTCATGATCCGCGGGTGATCTGGAACACCCAAGACACCGTGGCGCAGGCGGGCGGCACCGCAGTGGCCTCGCGCACGGGGCATGCGTTCTTGAAACAGGCGCTGCGCGATACCGGGGCGGTTTACGGCGGCGAAATGTCGGCGCACCACTATTTCCGTGATTTCATGTCCTGCGATTCCGGCATGATCCCGTGGCTGTTGGTGGCCGAATTGATGGGGCGGTCAGGGGCGTCGCTTGCGGATCTGCTGGCGGCGCGGCGCGCGGCTTTCCCGTCGTCGGGCGAGATCAACTTTCGCGTCGCCGACGCCCGCGCTTTGGTTGCAAAGATAGAAGCCGCCTATGCCCCCAAAGCCATCGCGCGCGATGATCTTGATGGGCTAAGCCTTGATTTCGGCGATTGGCGTTTCAATCTGCGGTCGTCCAACACCGAACCTCTGCTGCGGCTGAATGTGGAATCGCGTGGCCGCGCCGATTTGGTCGAAAGCGCCGTGGCAGAGCTTTCGGCGCTGATCGGTTAAGGCGAAATCTTGCTGGCGGGTGCTGCGGGACGCAACTGATAGGCCGCATCGGCCGTCAGCGTTT
>JAHEDL010000425.1 GCA_024641255.1 Pseudorhodobacter sp. | reverse complement strand
CCAAAGTAATGCCCGCCGGGACCGACCTGTTTGATGGTGTCAAACGCCAGATCATCCGGCGTGGTCGCCACAATGCTGCTTTCGAAATAGCGCTGAATCATCTGCAAGACTTCGCAGTCCATGATGAACTTTTCGGGGCTGGCGATCAGCCCGCCTTCCAGCCACCCGGCCGCATGATACACCATGTTGGTGCGCGACTGCACCGCCGCCCACAGGCTGTTCGAGGTTTCCCACATCGCCTGCCCGTCCGGCACGTTGGCCGCACAGGTGCCAGACGACCGCAGCGGCAGCTTGTAATGGCGCACCAATTGCCCGGTCATCTGCGTCGCGCGCATGTATTCCGGCGTGCCAAAGGCGGGCGCGCCCGATTTCATATCGACGTTGCTGGTAAAGGTGCCCAGCGCCACCGGGCAGCCCGGATTGATATATTGCAGCAAGGCCACCGCCGCCAAACCTTCGGCCAGCGACAGCGAAACCGCGCCCGACATCGTCACCGGTGCCATCGCCCCCGCCAAGGTGAACGGCGTGATCACCACCGGCTGGCCGCGCTTGGCCAACCGCATCGCGCCATCCAGCATCGGATAGTCGTGCTGCAACGGCGAGACAGAGTTGATGTTGGTATACATCCGCGGCTTGGCTTCAAATTCGTCATGGCTCAGCCCGCCCGCGATGCGCACCATCTCCATAACGTCTTCGACCCGCTCTGCCCCCAGACTGTAGGCATGCACCACCTTGTCGGTCAGCGTCAGCTTTTCATAAAGGCAGTCCAAGTGCCGGATCGAGGCATGCACATCCACCGGTTCCACCGGATAGCCGCCCGCGATATGGATGCAGTTGAAATACTGCGTCAACTTCATGAATTCTTTGAAGGTTTCAAAGTCGCCGGTGCGCTTGCCCCGCTCCATATCCCAGGCATTCGGCGGCGAGCTGACGTTGACGAACAGCATGTGCTTTCCGCCCATGATCAATTCACGTTCGGCGTTGCGCGGCGTGATGGTAAATGTCTCGGGCGCATGGCCCAGCATTTCCATGACGAAATCTTCGTCCATCTTCACATTGGTGCCGTTCACCGTGCAGCCGGCCTGCTTCAGATAGGCAACGGCTTCGGGGTTCAGGAATTCGATGCCGATTTCCTTCAAAATCCGCATCGTCGCCTTGTGCACAGCCTGCACCTGATCGGCATCCAGCGGTTCAACCGGGCGGTCCGGGTTTACCGGAATCCGCCACGGCATCTGGTCGATAACAGCCGATCCCGCACGGCTTTTGTTGCCCGCACGGCCTCCGGCCCGACTGCGCTTGCGGTTTGCGTCATCGCTCATTTCGGCACTCCATTCTGCAGGCCAAATGGCTTTGACCCATGTTTGGGCCAAGATGAACGAAACCACCGCAGTTAGCGCACCACGTTTCCGACCATTTTACGTCGTTTTTAGGGGATGCTGCGATCAGACCCGGTTTAAGCCGTCAATCCACGCCGCCAAACCGCCAATATCGCGCAGCACCACATCGGCATGTGGCGCCAGATCATCCGCCGTCGCGATGCCGGTCAGCACCGCCACCGCATGCATGCCCGCCGCGCGCCCGGCGTCCAGATCATGCAAGGAATCCCCCACCATCGCCACGCGATCCGGGCTAAACCCGCCCTGCGCGACAAACGCCAACAACTGCCCCGGCGCGGGCTTGCCGCCCCAGCCAGAATCGCAGCCCGCAACGAAATCGAACAGCTCCAGCACGCCTGCATCCGCCAGATGCTGCCGCGCCGGCGCTTCGGTGTCATTGGTGGCCAGCCCCAGCACCAGCCCGCGCGCCTTCAGCGCCCCCAGCACCGCCGGCAGATCAACGGCAGGCGTCTGCGGCGCCACCATCGACACCGCATTCATCCGCTCCATGATCTCATCAAGGCTTTGCCCCGGCAAATGCTGGCCCAAAGCTTCGGCAATTTCCGGCATCGGATTGGCGATGATCGGGCTGTCAGCGGCAAAATCCAGCGTCGCCAGATCAAACCGCGCGGCCCCCGCAAGCGCCGTCAGCACCTGCGCATCACCGCCCGCCAATTCTTCCAGCAACCGCTTGGTCCAGCCGCCCCAAGAGGCGCGAAAATCAAACAGCGTGCCGTCTTTGTCGAAAATCACCGCGTCGATCATCCGCCCCTCCTGCTTTGCACGCAGTCTTGGCGCGGGCTTGCGCAAAAGGCAATCAGGTCCAGTTCGGCACATCGCCACCGGGCAGCGCCCCGCGCGCCTGCATCACGGCGCCATAGGGCAAGCCCGCCTCATCGCAAAAGCCAATCACCCGCGCATCGTCTTCCATCAGAAAATCCAGCACCGCGCCCAGAAACACCGGATCACGCGCAAGTGAAGCCAATTGTCCCTGATCTGCGCCAGTGGCGTTAAGAAATACGCCAACAAGATTTTCTTGTCCCAAAAGCCAAGAAAACGCCTGTAACCCCATCGTTTCAGCAGATTCCCGCTGGCTCATTAACTTATCCCCAAAGTTACACACAGAAACCTGTCAAATTGCGTGCGTTTCGTTACCGTTTCGGAAAGGAATTCTTAACTCTTAGCCCCCAATCTGGAAACACAGATTAACAACGAAAGCAGGCGCAACC
>JAHEDL010000421.1 GCA_024641255.1 Pseudorhodobacter sp. | reverse complement strand
CTTTTCCCAGTCGGTGATTTCGCGGATCTCCATGATCTTGATTTCAAGATCGTCGGGGCCGGTCCAGTCGGGGTGACGGCAGGCCGAGCGCTGGTCGATGCCTTTGGGCAAGTTGCGCATCATCGCGACGCGGTCAGAGATTTTCTGCCCCAGCAACATGCCGCCGCCGCCCGGTTTGGCGCCCTGCCCGACCACGACTTCGATGGCATCTGCCCGACGCAAATCGTCGGGGTTCATGCCGTAGCGCGACGGAAGGTATTGATAGACCAAGCTTTTCGAATGGCCGCGTTCTTCTTCGGTCATGCCACCGTCACCGGTGGTGGTCGAGGTGCCAGCGGCAGAAGCGCCACGGCCAAGAGCCTCTTTTGCCGGGCCGGACAGCGCGCCGAACGACATGCCAGCGATGGTTACCGGAATATCAAGGTGGATCGGCTTTTTGGCAAAGCGGGTGCCCAACCACACGTCGGTTGCGCATTTTTCGCGGTAGCCTTCCAGCGGATAGCGCGAGATCGACGCCCCAAGGAACAAGAGGTCATCGAAGTGCGGCAGGCGGCGTTTGGAACCGCCACCGCGAATGTCATAGATGCCGGTCGCAGCGGCGCGGCGGATTTCGGCGTTGACGTCGTTCGAGAACGTCCAGCTTTGCTTCGGCGGGGTATGGGGAAAATCGCTCATATGTGCCTCAGTAGGACGACGCGTTGTCGATATTGAAAGTGTAAAGCTTGCGAGCCGAGCCATAGCGCTTGAACTCTTCAGGCTTGGCAAGGTGTTCAGCTTCGCCGCGCTTCAGAAGGTCTGCGATGATGGCAAGGTGTTCGGGGCGCATCTCTTTTTCGATGCAGTCGGTGCCAAGGGATTTGACCGAACCGCGCACGAAGAGATGGGCTTCGTAAAGGCTGTCACCCAACGAGTCGCCCGCATCGCCCAACACCAGAATGTTGCCCGATTGCGCCATGAAGCAAGACATGTGGCCGATGTTGCCATGCACGACAATGTCGATGCCCTTCATCGAGATGCCGCAGCGCGATGCCGCATTGCCCTTGATGACCAGAAGGCCGCCGCGACCGGTGGCACCCGCGTATTGCGAAGCGTCGCCGTCGATGATCACGGTGCCCGACATCATGTTTTCGGCAACACCCGGACCCGCCGAGCCTTTGACGCGGATGGTGGCTTGTTTGTTCATGCCCGCGCAGTAGTAGCCGGTTGAGCCGCGCACGGTGATATCCACCGGGGCATCAACGCCAACGGCGATGGCATGACTGCCCTTCGGGTTAACAACTTCCCAAGCGGTTTCGTTGGTCTGTTGGCCCTTCAGATTGTGAAGCGCCTGATTGAGCGCGCGCAATCCCTGCGCTTCAAGGTCGAAAGTCTGCATGTTCAGCGTTCCCAGAAGTAAACGGTGGCCGGTTCCGGTTCCCAGACGCGGGCGGTTTCGATGCCCGGCAGGTTGACCATGGCGCGGTATTCCGAGCCGAAGGCGACATATTGATCGGTTTCAGCCATAACGGCGGGCTTGCAGGCGATCGGGTCGCGGACGACGCCGAAGCCGTTCTTGGTGCCGACGACGAAGGTGAAGAAACCGTCAAGATCGGTCAGCGTGGCTTCCAGCGCCGCACCAAGGGTTTCGCCCTGTTGCAGTTTGTGGCTGACAAAGGCCGCACCAACTTCGGTGTCGTTTTCGGTTTCAAAGGTCATGCCAAGGCGTTTGAGTTCGCGGCGCACGCCATTGTGGTTGGAAAGCGAGCCGTTGTGCACCAAGCACTGGTCGGGGCCGGTCGAAAACGGGTGCGCGCCCATGGTGGTCACCGCAGATTCGGTGGCCATACGGGTGTGGCCGATGCCGTGGGTGCCGTGCATCTTGGCCACTTCGAAGCGGGCGGCCACGTCTTTGGGCAGGCCAACTTCTTTATAGATTTCAATGCCGTCGCCAGCGCTCATTACTTTGACGCTGGGGCGCAGATGCGCCAGAGCCGAGCGGGCGGCGTCAAGCTGCGCTGCGGGCACTTCCAGAACCGCGTGGGTGGATTTGATCAGCATCAGCACCGGGGTGCCGATGGCGTCTTTCAAATCTGCATCAAGGTTCTTGAAATCGACCTGCGGCTGCGCCGACTGCACGGTCAGCTTGGCACGGCCATCATTAGCACCCGAATAGATCGCGATCCCGGCACTGTCGGGGCCACGGTCTGTCATGGTGATCAGCATTTCAGTCAGCATGGCGCCCAGTTGAGGCTCCAGCTTGGGATCTTTCAGGAATAGCCCGACGATTCCGCACATGGCGACGACTCCTCGTATGTTGTCTTGCTGCTTACGCTACCACGGAAAAAACGCTCGTCAACTGTGAAGAAACTTTTTTTACCGTCGGGCAATGTTCATAAACTGCATGAAAATTCATCAAATGCTTTGACAGAAGGTCGCAGGCGCTGTTTCCTGCAAGAAAATAAAATTCACGCAGAGGGAAACTCTGACGGAGACCACGCTGTGGCCCGCGCGTGGTGAAGATGGGAAGAGGGCCTTTTTGGGAGGGAACCTTGTCTGATCTGAACTCACGGATCGAGGCGATGCACCGGGGCGACATCATTGTTGCGTCGGCATTTGTCATCGGCCTT
>JAHEDL010000418.1 GCA_024641255.1 Pseudorhodobacter sp. | reverse complement strand
TGGCCGGTCAATGCCTCGGCGATGACCCTTAGTCCTGAATAGCGCATGGGGGGAGTCCTGTGATTGGTCTTGACCAGACTATGGCGCGGGCCGCGCCGCAAGCATCTTTCATTTCCGACTCTGGACCTTTCATTTCAGACAAGACCCAAAACCGCTATACCAGAGAACACGATGCCCGCCCCCAGCCATTGCAGCGGCAGCATCGGTTCGCGCAAAAAGCGCCATGCCAGCAAAATGGTGATCATGCCGAACACCGACGAGCTGACTGCGGCGAATTCGGGGCGGGGAAACCCACCGGCCCAAGTCACCGCGCCCAACGCCGAAACGTCCAGCGCACCCATCAGCAGCAAGGTGCGCCATTGTGTCAGCGCCGGAGCAAGCGGGATGCGGCGCAAGGCAGTATAGCCCAAAAGCGTGCTAAAGCCGGCCAGACGCGCCAAAAGCAGCACATGCGGCGCGCGGGCAATCTCGGCCGCCCATTGCAGCAGGCCAAAGGTGACGGCAAAGCCGACACAGGCGACAACCGACCAAAACACCGCCCTGCCCCGCGCGCCATCGGCCTGAGCGGATTCACCCTGCGCCACCAAGGCGATGCCGCCCAGGACCGCCAGCGCTCCCAGCCAGACCAAAGCCGAAGCGTCAGCACCGCGCGCCATGGCAAAACCGACCGACAACAGCGGAAACGCGCCGCAAATCGGCGCAACCAGACGCACCGGACCAATGGTAAAGGCCGCATAAAGCCCATAGCCAGCAATGGCATAGGCAAAGCCCGCGCCAAGGCAAAGCGACAGCGCGGCGGCGTTCAAAGCGTCCCAGCCGCCTGTGCCAAGAGAAAGCGGCAGCAGCACCAGCGCCCCCGCCGCCAGCACCACCAAAAGCAGCGCGGCCGCATTTGCGCTTGGGCCAACTTTGCGCACAATGAAATCATGCAGGCCCCACAACAGCGCGGCCATCAGGCCCAACATCAGCGATTGCACCACCACCTCCGATTTGTTTTGCTGCGATCACGGTATCGCCGCAAAGCCCTTGCGGAAATCCTCGACCGCGATATTCTTCCTGATAAACAAATTTGCCGCTTATGCAAATCAGGTGAGGCCCATGCTCGACAGCTATCCCCGCGTAAATCCGGGCCCTCCGCGGCCAAGTCAAATCATCACGCCGCTGGGCGGTCCGCGACTGGAACGGTTCGAGGTGCCGGGGGGCGGCGCATGGCTGTTTCAGATTGGCGCCGGTGACACGGTAACGGTAGTCAACCTTGAAGGTGGGCAGCGGGCAGAGTTGGTGGCGGCGGATGGCACGGGCCGGGTCGATGCGGGGCTGTTGGGCGTAACCGCCAATGCCGATGCGTCGGGGCTGCGCGCGCTCTTGGCGGCCGGGAACGGCGCCGGGCTTGGCGGGCTGCGGCTGGGTATTGAACGGCGCGGCATAGATCTGGCGTCGGCCCGCGCTGTGGCATGCTTTGGCGCAGATTCCGCCGCCGGATCGGAACAAAGCTTCACCGCGACCCGCGACGGCGTGCTGATTGTCGCCGCACCGGGGGCCGAGATGGCACCGGATGCACAAGATACTACCACGCCGATTGGGGTACGGGTGCAACGCAGCGCGGTGTTGCAATTGCGCAAGTTCGACCTGCCCGACCCGCTGGCGACGCCCGTGCTGGACCTGCGCGTGAAATCGGCAACGGCGGAAAGCTATTTCGTCAAGGCTGGCGATTATATTCAGGTGATCGACGTGGATGGCCGGCAATGCACCGATTTTCAGTGCTTTGACGCGCGCAAGCTGGACCGTGGCATTGAACATGCGCTGGATGTGACAACATCGCGCACGCTGATGGGGCACGCCTATTCGATGCCCGGCCTGCATTCGAAATACTACGACCAAGATTGGGTGCCGCTGGTTGAGGTGGTGCAAGATACCGTCGGTCGACATGATGCCTTCGCCATGGCCTGCGCGTCGAAATATTACGACGACATCGGCTATCCGGGGCACACCAACTGTTCAGACAACTTCAACGGCGCGCTGGCAAAACATGGCGTGACCGCCCGCCCCGGCTGGATGGCGGTCAACCTGTTCTTCAACACCAATATCGACGCGCATGGCGTGCTGATTTCGGACGAGCCGTGGTCGCGCCCCGGCGATTATGTGCTGTTCCGCGCGCTGACCGATATTGTCTGCGTCAACTCGGCCTGCCCCGACGATACCTCGCCCGCGAACGGCTGGTATCTTTCAGACATTCATGTGCGCACCTATTCGGGCGCTGAAACCTTCCAGCGGTCTATCGCCTACCGCCCCACCCCTGCTTCGGAGCCGAAGATGACCAAGGAAACCGCGTTTCATTCCCGCATTGAGGCCAAGACCCGCAACATGGTCGAATACAAGGGCTACTGGCTGCCGCAGGTCTATTCGCAAAATGGCGCGATCGAAGAATATTGGGCCTGCCGCGAAAAGGCCGTGGTGCTGGATCTGTCGCCGCTGCGCAAGTTTGAAGTCACCGGGCCGGACGCCGAGGCGCTGCTGCAATATTGCCTGACGCGCGATGTGAAGAAGCTGTCGATCGGGCAAGTGGTGTATTCGGCGATGTGCTATGAACATGGCGGGATGATCGACG
>JAHEDL010000407.1 GCA_024641255.1 Pseudorhodobacter sp. | reverse complement strand
TCGCATCTGACCATTGTGGTGGTGGGGCCGACGGCGATTGCCGGGGTGACGCCGGCGCGGCATCAGGGTTTGGCAATGACGCTGTGGTCGTCGTTTTTTGGCGTGACCTATGCGGCGCTGGCGTATTTTGCCCCGCTTTTGGTGGCGGCGCAGGGGCCGGGGGCGCTGTTTCAGGGCCATAGCCTGTGGATGCTGGCCTGTCTTGTGGTGCTGTGGGGGCTGATGCCGCGTGATCCGGTGCATCGGGTTGTGGCGGGGCAAGGCAATCTGCTGCGCCAGCATTTTGCGATCTATGCTTCGCCCTTTGTGGCGGCACCGGCGATGGGATTTGTCTGTTACACCGTGACTTATGTGGCGGTGCTTACCCTGTTGCCTGCAGCGGCGACGCCCGGTTGGGGGGCGTTTCTGGGGGTGTCGATGCCCTTGGTTTCGATTGCGGTTTCGTTGACGCTGGGGGTGTGGTTGCTGGCGCGGCTGGCGGCGTTCCGGCTGGTGCAGGCCGGATTTTGCGTGGCGATCCTTGCCAGTTTTGGCTTGTGGGCGGCTTGGGGCACGGGGGCTTTCGAGGCTGGGTTTGCCCTGTTGTTGGCCGCCGCCTTGGGGATCGTGCAGGGGGCAAGTTTTGCGTCGCTGGCGCAGATCAACCCTGCGGCGGAAGATCGCGCGCGCGGCGCGGGCGCGATCGCACAGCTGGGCAATCTGGGCACCACCTGCGGCACGCCGCTGCTGGCGTTGATCATGGCAGAGGCGGGCGCGGCAGGTTTGGCCGGATTTTTGATTGGCTTTTCAGCCTTGGGTGTTGCCATTCACAGCCGGCAAGCCCGCCGTCGGGCCGCTGTTAGCGGCTGACCGGACCGCCAGCAGAGGCCCAATCGCCAAAGCCGCCGATGTTATGCGCGTCGTACCCCAGTTTTTCCAGCGCTTGCGTTGCCATGCCAGCGCGACCGCCGACAGCACAATAAACTGCGACAGGCTTGGTTTTATCAATCTGGGTTTCAGCTTGCAGCGGCAGCAGGGCAAGCGGAATGTGCAGCGCGCCGGCGGCTTTGCCAGAGGCCAGAATTTCGGCGGCTTCGCGCACATCAAGCACGGTGATCGCGCCCGAGGCAGCTTTTGCGATGGCATCTTTTGCGGAAAGTTTGGTCATGGCCGGGCCTTTTACAAATTCGTTGTTATGAATATATTCTTGCCGCTGAATATGTAAAGCCTACTTGGCAAAGATTTTCGCCTTCCTCTGCATGTTCATTCTTCGTTCACATTTTCTGGTTGGAGATTTGGCAAAACCGGCCTATCTCTGGCGGCGATAATGGGGTGTTACATGGCCGAACATAAGTTCATCGAGGTTCGCGGCGCGCGCGAACACAATCTGAAGAACGTCAGCGTCGATATTCCGCGCGACAAGTTCGTGGTGATCACCGGGCTTTCCGGCTCTGGAAAATCCAGTCTCGCGTTTGACACCATCTATGCCGAAGGCCAGCGTCGCTATGTTGAAAGCCTGTCGGCCTATGCACGGCAATTCCTTGATATGGCAGGAAAACCTGATGTGGATCACATCAGCGGCCTAAGCCCCGCGATTTCGATCGAACAAAAGACCACCTCGAAAAACCCGCGGTCGACCGTGGGCACTGTGACCGAAATTTACGACTATATGCGTCTGCTGTTTGCGCGCGTTGGCACCCCCTATAGCCCCGCGACCGGGCTGCCGATTACCGCGATGCAGGTGCAAGACATGGTGGATGCGGTGATGGCGATGCCCGAGGGCAGCCGCGCCTATCTGCTGGCGCCGATCATCCGCGACCGCAAGGGCGAGTATAAGAAAGAGTTTCTGGAGCTGCGCAAGCAGGGGTTCCAGCGCGTGAAGGTCAACGGCGAATTCTATGAACTGGAAGAGCCGCCGGTGTTGGATAAGAAGTTCCGCCACAATATCGACGTGGTGGTTGACCGGATCGTGGTGCGCGAAGGGCTGGAAACCCGGTTGGCCGACAGCTTCCGCACCGCGTTGAATTTGGCCGATGGCATCGCGGTGATTGAAACCGCGCCGGCGGAAGGCGAGCCAGAGCGGATCACCTATTCGGAAAAATTCGCCTGTCCGGTGTCGGGCTTTACCATCGCCGAGATTGAACCGCGGCTGTTTTCGTTCAATGCGCCGTTCGGGGCCTGTCCGGTGTGTGACGGTTTGGGGATGGAGCTGTTTTTTGACGACCGGCTTGTGGTGCCGGACCAAAGCCTGACGCTGTTGCAAGGCGCGTTGGCGCCTTGGGCAAAATCGAAAAGCCCGTATTTCACTCAGACCATCGAGGCGCTTGCGGCGCATTACCAGTTTGACAAGAAGACCAAGTGGAAAGACCTGGCCGACAAGGTGAAAGAGGTTTTCCTGCGCGGCTCTGGCGGCGAAGAGATTACCTTCCGCTACGATGAGGCGGGCCGGATTTACACTGTAAGCCGGGTGTTTGAAGGTGTGATCCCGAATATGGAGCGGCGCTACCGCGAGACGGATTCTGCCTGGAGCCGTGAAGAGATGGAGCGGTTTCAGAACAATCGCCCCTGCGGTGCCTGTGGGGGCTTTCGTCTGAAACCCGAAGCGCTGGCGGTGAAAATCGCGGGTCTGCATG
>JAHEDL010000400.1 GCA_024641255.1 Pseudorhodobacter sp. | reverse complement strand
CTGCGCGAAGCGGTTATTCTTGCCACGTTGATCACCCACCCTTCGCTGATCCACCGCTTTGAAACCGCGTTAGAGCGGATGGATTTGGCAGACCCCGCGCATGACACGCTGCGCGGCTTGATCTTGGCCCATCCAGGCCATGATGCCGCAAGCCTTTATCAGCAAATCCGTAATGCAGCGCCCGCCGCCCTTGATGCGCTGTTTGCGCGCCCCCATGTGCAAATGGCGGCCCCGGTGCGCAATGCTGATGACACGGATGCCGCCGAATTGGGTTTGGCGGAAGAATTGGCAAAGCTGGAAGCACAGCGCGGTGCGCGGCGCGAGATTGCCGAAGCGATGGAGGATATCGAAGGCCTTGCTGATGAAGGTCTGACGTGGCGGATATCGCAGGCCAATGAGGCCCGCTTCATGGCAAGCTCTGGCCCGAAAGGGAAGGCGGTCGAAGCGGTGGTTGCCCCCAACGGCGTGGCGATGGATAAGGAAGAACTAGAGCAGTCGCGGCGGCTTTACGACAATATTAACTTTAGTCGCGGAAGCCGAAACGACTAACCCCGAAGAAAATACGCTGATTCGGCTTTTCCCTGCCGTGATTCGCGTTATTGATTCGATCACCTGACTTTGATTCGCTTTCAAGGAGCGCCCATGGCTGCGAAAGATACCGACGACGGCAAACCCGAAGCCGAAGAGGCCGATGTATCCCTTGATATGAGCCAAGCCGCGGTCAAGAAGATGATCGCTGACGCGCGGGAGCGTGGCTACATCACCTACGAACAGCTGAATCAGGTTATGCCGCCCGAGCAGGTGTCGTCTGAGCAGATCGAAGACGTGATGTCGATGCTGTCAGAAATGGGCATCAACGTCATCGAAGACGAAGATGTTGAAGAAGGCGAAGCTGTTGTTGGCGGCGAGTTGGTGGAAACCGGTTCGGGCGCGCGCGACATTGCCGTGGTCAGCACCACCACCGAAACGCTGGATCGCACTGACGATCCGGTGCGGATGTATTTGCGCGAAATGGGTTCGGTTGAACTGTTGTCGCGCGAAGGCGAAATTGCCATCGCCAAGCGTATCGAAGCCGGTCGCAACACCATGATCGCCGGGCTTTGCGAAAGCCCGCTGACCTTTCAGGCGATTATCATTTGGCGCGACGAACTTCTGAGCGAAGACATTCTGCTGCGCGATGTGATCGACCTTGAAGCAACCTTCGGCCGGTCGCTGGATGGCGAAGAGGGGCTGGTTGGCGCCGATCTTGAAGGTGTTGACGTTGAAGCCGCGCCGCGTCGTGCCGGTGGCGACGAGCCGGAGCTGGACGCTGACGGCAACCCGTTGATGCGGTCAGATGACGATGACGATGAAGACGACGGCACCTCGATGTCTTTGGCCGCGATGGAAGCTGCGCTGAAGCCGAAAGTGTTGGAAACGCTTGACCTGATCGCGCGCGATTATGGCAAGCTGTCGGAAATGCAAGATCTGCGCATGTCGGCCACCCTGTCGGAAAAGCACCGCTTTTCGTCGACCGAAGAAGCTGCCTATCAGAAATTGCGCAGTGAAATCGTGGTGTTGGTGAATGAACTTCACCTTCACAACAACCGGATCGAAGCCCTGATCGACCAGCTTTACGGCATCAACCGCAAGATCATGGCGATCAACTCCGGCATGGTGAAATTGGCTGATGCCGCGCGGATCAACCGCCGCGAGTTCATCGACGAATACCAAGGCTACGAGCTTGACCCGACCTGGCTGGACCGCATGGCATCGAAAGCTGGCCGTGGCTGGCAGGCGCTGCTGGAACGCTCGCGCGAAAAGGTCGAAGATCTGCGGGCCGAAATGGCGGCCGTGGGTCAGTATATCGGGGTGGATATTTCCGAATTCCGCCGCATCGTGAACCAAGTGCAGAAGGGCGAAAAAGAAGCCCGGCAGGCCAAAAAGGAAATGGTCGAAGCCAACCTGCGGCTGGTTATTTCGATTGCAAAAAAATACACCAACCGTGGCCTGCAATTCCTTGATCTTATTCAGGAAGGCAACATCGGCCTGATGAAGGCTGTGGATAAGTTCGAATATCGCCGCGGCTACAAGTTTTCGACCTATGCGACGTGGTGGATCCGTCAGGCGATCACCCGGTCGATCGCTGACCAAGCGCGCACCATCCGTATTCCGGTGCATATGATCGAAACGATCAACAAGCTGGTGCGCACTGGTCGTCAGATGCTGCACGAAATTGGCCGCGAACCGACGCCGGAAGAATTGGCCGAAAAGCTGCAAATGCCGCTGGAAAAGGTTCGCAAGGTGATGAAGATCGCCAAGGAACCGATCTCGTTGGAAACCCCGATTGGCGACGAAGAAGACAGCCAACTGGGCGACTTCATCGAAGACAAGAACGCGATCCTGCCGCTGGATTCCGCCATTCAGGAAAACCTGAAGGAAACCACGACGCGGGTTCTGGCATCTTTGACCCCGCGCGAAGAACGGGTTCTGCGGATGCGCTTCGGTATCGGCATGAACACCGATCACACGTTGGAAGAAGTGGGCCAGCAGTTCAGCGTGACCCGCGAACGCATTCGCCAGATCGAAGCGAAGGCGCTGCGCAAATTGAAACACCCCAGCCGGTCGCGCAAA
>JAHEDL010000397.1 GCA_024641255.1 Pseudorhodobacter sp. | reverse complement strand
AGGCTATCCATCAGATCGCCGGGGTTCGGCGCCACATCGCCCAGGTCGGCGCACTTGGCCAATTCAAACGGCGCCACCCAGGTCGCGCCATTCTGCGCCCGGATCATTGTCGACAGATCGCGCAATTGCCGTGGCCCATGCCGTGGGCCGGGGCGGTTGGTGGTGCCGCCATCCCAGGGCGCACCAATCAACCCGATCTCAACCTCGGCAAACCGCTCATGCTCAAACCCCACATGCGGCAACCGCATAAAGGTCGGGATGCCTGCGAATCGCGGCAGATCAAAGCCCGAAACCGGAGCAAAAAAGCCGTCGTTTGTTCTCGTTGTCATGCAAAGCCCCCTCCTTGGGGCGATTCCTTTGCAACATCTGATCAAATCTTCCAGCACTTGTCAGCAAAGCCCCGACCGCAATCGCGCTTTCGCGACACCGCGCGTCCCCGAACCCTTGACCCGCCGCGCCCCTTGGGTCCTTATCGCTGCCAACTTCCCTTTGTCGCCAAGGATTGGCTCCATGTTCTCGAAAACCGCCGACCCCACCACCGCGCCAAATCAACCCGCGCCCACAAGCGACAGCCGCTCGACCCTTGCGGCAGGCCTGAAAATCATCGGCGATCTCGTCACCACCGGCGCGGTTGATGTGCAGGGCGAAGTCGAAGGCATGGTTGCCGCCGGCAGCCTGCAAGTCGGCACCAATGGCCGCGTGTCCGGCCACATCGCCGCCAACGCGGTCGAGGTCAAAGGCACCCTCAGCGGCACCGTTGAATGCCACTCGCTCACCCTGCGCGCCACCGCAGTGGTTACCGCAGACGTAACCTACGCCCTGCTCGTGATCGAAAACGGCGCCCAGATCGAAGGCCGCATGGTCAAGATCAAAGCCTGACCTCATCCTCTTGGTGAAAATATCCCCGCCGGAGGCTCCTCAGGCTTTCACCGGCGGGACCGAGTAGGTCAGGCTCGCCCGCGCCACCACGTCGGGCACACCTTCCGAATAAAGCAGCACATCCCCCACCACCAGACTGCGGCCCAGCTTCAAAATCTGCGCCCGCCCCAGCATATCGCGCCCCGCCACCGGCTTGCGCAGAAAATCAATGCTGCACTGGGTCGTCACCGCCAAAGCCACCGGCCCGATCCGCGACAGGATCGCCAGATACATCGCCACATCTGCCAGCGCGAACATCGACGGCCCCGACACCGTGCCACCAGGGCGCAAATGCCGCGTCTCGACCCGCAGCCGCAGGGTCAGCCCCGCCGCATCGACCGCATCCACACTGAAATCTTGCGCCACCTGCCCGAAATCGCGTGCCAAAAATCCCTGCAACTCTGCCGCCGTCATTGCCAACATGCTTTCCCTCCCGCGCTGCACCGCCTAGAGTTTCGCCAAATCACGGGGGATGCAATGACCGAACTTTTGCTGCGCGATGATCAAGACGGCGTCGCCACGCTGACACTGAATGCCCCCGGCAGCCTGAACGCACTGTCGGATGCCATGCTGGCAGCCCTTGCCAGCGCCATCGCGGCCCTTGCCCAAGATCAAAGCATCCGCGTCGTGGTGCTGAAAGGCGCAGGGAAGGCGTTCTGCGCCGGCCATGATCTGAAAGAAATGCAGGCAGGCCGCGCCGCCGCCGACCAGGGCCGCAGCTATTTCAGCGATCTCTTTCACCGCTGCGCCGCCGTGATGCAAAGCCTGCAGGCGCTACCGCAACCCGTCATCGCGCAGGTGCATGGCATCGCCACCGCCGCCGGCTGCCAGCTTGTCGCGTCTTGCGACATGGCCGTGGCCGCCACCGGCACCCGCTTTGGCGTCAACGGCATCAACATCGGGCTGTTCTGTTCAACGCCAATGGTGGCACTGACCCGCAAAATCCCCCGCGCCGCCGCCTTTGAAATGCTCACCACCGGCGAATTCATCGACGCGCCCCGCGCCCGCGAACTTGGCTTGATCAACCGCATCGCCGACCCCGACGCCTTGCAGGCCGAAACCCACGCGCTTGCCGCCACTTTGGCCGCAAAGCTTGCTCCCGCCCTGCAAATCGGCAAACGCGCCTTCTACGATCAGGCCGATCTTGGCCTTGCCGAAGCCTATGCCCACACCGGCGCTGTGATGGTACAAAACATGCTGGCGCGCGACACCAATGAAGGCATCAGTGCCTTTTTGGAAAAGCGTAAGCCCGATTGGGCCTGACCGGGCCTTAGGTGCGGCGTAACAACACCAAACAAATCGCCAACCCACCAAGACCCAGCCCCAGACAGGTGGCATAAATCGCCCCTGCCCCACCCAGATGCAGCAGCCCCGCCCCCAAGGCGGGCGCCGCCGCCGATGCCAGTATCGGGGCCACCGCCACCGCCCCCGAAATCGTGCCAAAGCCGCGCCGTCCCAGAATATCGGCAATCAACATCGGCCGCAGGATCGAAAGCAGCCCCGCGCCTGCGCCCTGCAACGCCGCGAATAAAAAGATCAACAGCGGTGCAAACCCCGCCGCAAGCAACGCCACACTGGCCAGAACAACGCCCGCAACCGACCACAGCATCGCGCGGCCATTGCCAACCCGCGCCCCCAGCGCCAGCAACACCAACCGCCCCAACACCTGCGACGGCCCGATGCTTGACGCCGCAA
>JAHEDL010000389.1 GCA_024641255.1 Pseudorhodobacter sp. | reverse complement strand
CGTCGGTAGGTTGGTCGACCGCTGCTTCGTCGGTGGGTTGGTCGGCAGTGGTTTCGTCGGTGGGTTGGTCAGTAACGGCTTCATCCGTGGGCTGATCTGCAACCGCTTCGTCGGCAGGCTGATCAGCCGTCGTTTCATCGGTCGGTTGATCTACAGCCGCCTCGTCAGTGGGTTGGTCCGCAGTGGCTTCATCTGTCGGCTGCTCGGCGGTCGTTTCGTCGGTGGGCCGGTCGGCAACAGCCTCATCAGTCGGTTGATCCACAACTGCCTCGTCGGTCGGCTGGTCAGCAGTGGCTTCGTCGGCGGGTTGATCTGCCGGGGCCTCATCTGCCGGTTGGTCGACAACAGCTTCGTCAGCGGGCTGGTCAGCGGTTGCTTCATCGGCCGGAGCTTCGGCATCGGTTTGCGTCTGTGCTTCTGCATCGGCCTGTGCCTGTGCTTCTGCCTCAGCTTGCGCCTGCGCTTCTGCCTCAGCTTGCGCCTGCGCTTCTGCCTCAGCTTGCGCCTGCGCTTCCGCCTCAGCCTGCGCCTGCGCTTCCGCCTCAGCCTGCGCCTGCGCTTCTGCCTCAGCCTGCGCCTGCGCTTCTGCCTCAGCTTGCGCCTGTGCTTCTGCCTCAGCCTGCGCCTGCGCTTCTGCCTCAGCTTGCGCCTGCGCTTCCGCCTCAGCCTGTGCCTGTGCTTCTGCCTCAGCCTGTGCCTGCGCTTCCGCCTCAGCCTGCGCCTGCGCTTCCGCCTCGGCTTGCGCCTGCGCTTCCGCCTCGGCCTGCGCCGCCGCGGGGTCGTAGTAATCGTCGGGGTTACACGCTGATTCTTCGGTAGGCGCACATAGGACAGAGCCGTCTGCACCAACCACATAGCCGTCAGAGGTCAATGTCTGTGCCATCAAAGGCCAGGGCTGCACGTTGAACAAAGCCATCGATAGCGCGGTGGTAGAGCCAAGAATGCGTCTCATGCGTAATCCTTTCACGTGTCTTACAACAGCCCCCGAATCTGCGGGCTTAATATCCGAAACCAATCGTCTTTTTGCAGGTGTTATGCGATATCACGCGGCAACCCGCACCTGAAAATAGTGATTAACTCGTCAGTTATCGCCTAGCAACCGCAGCAAACGCGGCTTTTCGCCGGCGTCGTCGCCGTTCGAGATCACCTGACCCAGGGCCTCCAGGCTGGCAATCGAATGACCGGCGCGAAAGCTGTCAACATGCGGCAACATCGCGCGGATGCCGGCTGCGCGCGGTGCAAAGCCTTCCCAGCGCAACAACGGGTTCAGCCAGATCAGGCGGCGACAGGACAGGTGGAGGCGCTGCATCGCGGCCGTCAGGGCGGTGGCATCGTCGCGGTCAAGCCCATCGGTGATCAGCAGCACCACCGCGCCCTGCCCCAGCACACGGCGCGACCAGTCGCGGTTGAAATCGGTCAGGCAGGTGCCAATGCGGGTGCCGCCCGACCAATCTTGCGCCTGCGCGCCCGCCGCCTTCAGCGCCAGATCGACATCGCGGTTTTTCAAATGCCGGGTGATGTTGGTCAGCCGGGTGCCAAAGGTGAACGCATTTACCTTGGCCCAGCCCTGCCCGCGCTTGTTGGCGACCGCATGCACGAATTGCAGAACCATCCGGCTATATTGCGCCATCGACCCCGAAATATCGCAGATCACCACCAAATTCGGCCAGCGGGTTTTCGGTTTGCGGTGCTTTAGCGCCAACACCTCGCCACCGCTGCGCAGGGCGGCGCGCATGGTGGCGCGCGCGTCGATGCGCTGGCCCAGACCCGGCTGCATCCGGCGCGTGGTCAGCGGTTTGACCGGCAGGCTAAGCCGCGACAACATGCGCTTGGCCTGTGCCATTTCCGCCAGTGACATCTGTTCAAAATCCAGCGTCTTCAAGCGTTCTTCGGCCGAAACGGTGGCAGAGGCATCAATCTCGATCTGCTGGTCTTCGCCTTGCATTTCGGGCAGGTCGGGCGGTGCGGGGGCTTTGCCATCCAACAACGCTTCGGCTGCGCGCTTTTCGGCGGCATCGGCAAGCCGCTCTTCCTGCACACCTTTGATCTGCGGGATCAGGAACGACATCATCTGTTCCAGAAATTGCGGATCGCGCCAATACAGCCGAAAAATCTGGTCAAAGATTTCACGGTCTTCGGGACGGCTGACGAACACCGCCTGCAAGGCCCAGTAAAAATCCATCCGCTGGGTAAAACCAACCGCCGCGATGGCTTTCACCGCTTCGATCACCTTGCCCGGACCAAGCGCCAGACCCGCCCGCCGCAACGCCCGCGCGAAATGCGCGATATTTTGCGCCAGTTTGCCAGAGTCTGGCAAGGTCAGGGGCGCGTAATCAGTCACGCGGCATCTCCGCCACGCGGGTCCGGTTTTGCTGATGCACCGCTTCGTAGGGCGCGAAATATTTCAGTGTGCCCGCTTTCAACCAAGGTTCGATCGCCTGAAACATCTGCGAAGGTGCGCCCTGTTGCAGCGCGCGGATGTAGTCTTGCGTTGCCTCTATCAGGTCTGGCCCATAACCGCCTTCGGCAATCACATCGTCGGCACCATGATTGGGCAGCACCCAAGCCGGGTCCAGGGCCGCCAGCCGCGCCAGATCGGCCAGATGCGTGTCAAACCCTTG
>JAHEDL010000383.1 GCA_024641255.1 Pseudorhodobacter sp. | reverse complement strand
TCTTGCGGCCCGCATGGCCGAACGCGCGCTGCGCTTGGGAGGCACGATCACCGGCGAACACGGTATCGGCATGGGCAAGCTTCATCTGATGGCCGCCGAACACGGCCCGGCATGGAGTGTTATGGGCCAGATCAAACGCGCGCTTGACCCCCACAATCTGATGAACCCCGGCAAACTGGTGCAACAAAAATGAACGCCGTGGATTTCCCCCGCCGCTTTGCCGCTGCCTTTGTAGCGCAAGATGTCCCGGCCTTGGTTGGCTTCGTCGCCAATGGCGGCACCGCGCTGACGCTGACCGGCGCTTGGGCCGAAACGCCCGCAGAGATCGAGCAAGCCTTCGCCGCAGAAATCGCGGGCATTTTTGCGCGCGCAAAGCTTGTCACCGGCAAAGGCACGATGCGGATGCTTGGACCAAACTCTGCCCTGCTGCGGCAACGCTATATGGTGTCAGGTGCTATCGACGAAACCGGTGCCGAACTGCCGCGCTTTGCCGCCATGCTGATCGTGGTGCTGGAACGCCAAGACAGCGATTGGCTGGCGCAAAGCCTAAGCTTTACCGCCACTGGTTAGCCACGCTTAAACCAGCAGCGCCCGCGCCGCTTCACGTGCGGCTTCGGTGACTTTGTCGCCGGCAAGCATCCGGGCAATCTCTTCGATGCGTTCGTCAGCCCCCAACGGCGTAACGGTTGAAAGAGTTTGCCCCTTGGCCACCCGCTTTTCCACCCGCCAGTGGTGCCCGCCCAATGCCGCCACTTGCGGGCTATGCGTGACCACCAACACCTGTGCCGATGAAGACAGCGCCTTCAACCGGCGCCCGACGGCATCGGCGGTCGCGCCGCCAACCCCGCGGTCAATCTCGTCAAAGATCAACGTCAAGCCCGGCGCGTTGCCGGTCAGGCAGACTTTCAGCGCCAACAGAAAGCGTGAAAGCTCGCCACCCGAGGCGATTTTGTTCAACGCCCCCGATGGCGCGCCCGGATTGGTCGCCACAGTGAACTGCACCGCGTCTACGCCCTCCGGTCCGGCGTCCCCAGCCGATACCTCGGTGGTAAACACCGCCCGCTCCATCTTCAGCGGCGCAAGTTCGGCGGCCATCGCCTTGTCCAAACGCCCAGCCGCAGCCTTGCGCGCTTTGGTCAGCGCCATCGCCTCGCGTTGATAGGCAAGCTCGGCTTCGGCAACCGCCTTTTCAAGCTTGGCAATGCCCGCTGCACCGCCATCAATCGCGGCCAGTTTGCCGCGTAAAGTTTCCGCGTAGCCGCCCAAATCATCCGCCAAAACGTTGTGCTTGCGCGCCAAGGCCCGAATGGCAAACAACCGCTCTTCCAGGGTTTCAAGTTCACCGGGGTTAAACGCCATTGACCGCAGGCAATCGTGGATGCCCGTCTCGGCATCCCCCAGTTCGACCAAAGCCCGCCCAAGCGCTGCCACCGCGCCATCCAGCCGCCCTTCGGCCTTTTCCGCAGCCGTCTCCAGCCAGCGCAGCGCATCGCCCACAGCGCTTTCTGCGCCCTCGCTTAGCGCCGATTGCGCGCGTTGAATATCAACCCTGATGCGGTCTGCCGCCTGCATAGACCGCCGCCGCGCATCAAGGGTCGCTTCTTCCCCTGGCAGCGGGTCCAACTTGTCCAACTCGGCCACAGCATGGCGCAGAAAATCTTCTTCGACCTGCGCCCGATCCAGCGCTGTTTGCGCCAAGGCCAGCGCATCACGCGCCTGCGCCTGTGCCCGCCACGCCGCCCGCACCGCAGCGACATCAACCACAGCAAAGCTATCCAGCAGCGCTCTGTGGCCGCGTGGGTTCAACAGCCCACGGTCATCATGTTGCCCGTGCAGTTCAACCAACGTGTCCGACAACTCGCGCAAGACTTCGCCCGACACCCGCCGATCATTTATAAAAGCCGTCTTGCGCCCATCAGCGGTATTCACCCGCCGCAAGATCAACTCGTCTGGGTCTGCAAAACCCGCCTCGGTCAAAACCGCCCGCGCGGGATGCCCGGCGGGCAAGTCGAACTCTGCCACAACTTCGCCCTGCGCGGCACCGGCGCGCACCAATTCCGCACGGCCGCGCCAGCCCAGAACAAACCCCAAAGCATCCAGCAAAATCGATTTGCCAGCGCCGGTTTCCCCGGTCAACACGTTCAACCCCGGAGCAAACTCAAGGGTAAGCCGGTCGATGATCAACACATCGCGGATATCAAGACTGCGCAGCATGAACCGACCCGTCGAATGCGCTTAGGCGCATCTGCCTCACATCCATTCGCCTTTGATCATTTGGCGATACACCGTCGCCAGCCAGTTCGAACCTTTGGCTTCAGGCGCAAGGCCCTTTGCCTTCAGCAGACGGAAGCTGTCGTCATAGAACGGGCTGGACTGATAGTTATAGCCCAAGATCGCGCCTGCGGTCTGTGCCTCGTCGGTCAGACCCAGCGCAAGGTAGCATTCCACCAGCCGGTGCAGCGCCTCTGCGGTCTGCGATGTGGTCTGGAAATCCTGCACCACCGAGCGGAACCGATTGATTGCCGCCGTATAGTTGCCCCGCTTCAGGTAATAGCGACCAATCTCCATGTCCTTCGCCGCAAGATGGTCGAAGGCCATGTCAAACTTCAGCGTGGCCGATTTGGCA
>JAHEDL010000371.1 GCA_024641255.1 Pseudorhodobacter sp. | reverse complement strand
GTTGTGGGCTGGGGCGATCCCGACCGCATCACCGAAACACTGGATAACGGCAGCGCGAAACAGGCGGGCAAGACACCCGCGATGGCCCCCGCCCTGCTCAAAGCAGATGCAACCGCACTGCTGGCCGATCTGTCGGCGCTGGTGGCAGACATCCTGCGTCTTCCCGTGGCCGAGGTGCAGCCCGATGCGCAACTGGCCGAATACGGCTTTGATTCCATTGCCTTGGCCGATCTGGCAGACCAATGTTCAACCCGTCTTGGCCTACCCGTCAGTCCGGCGCTGTTCTACAGCTTTGGCACCCTGCGTCAGGTAAGCGCCCATTTGGTGGCCGAGGTGATAGCGACCCCGTCCGCGCCGCAGGCCGAATTGACCCCTGCGGCGGTGCGCAGCCTTTCCCCGTCTGACGATGCCGTGGCCATCGTCGGGGTCAGCGCGGCCTTTCCCGGTGCAGCGGATGTTGAAACCTTTTGGCAAAACCTGAAGACCGGTCGCCGCGCGATCACGGAAATCCCGTCTGACCGTTGGGATTGGCGCGCCTTGATGGGCGATCCGAAATCCGAAGCGGGCAAGACCGATATCCGCTGGGGCGGGTTCCTTGACGATATCGCCGGATTTGACCCGCTTTTCTTTGGCATCTCGCCGCGCGAGGCCGAATATATGGACCCGCATCAGCGGCTTTTGCTGACCCATGCGTGGCGGGCAATCGAAGATGCGGGCATAGCCCCTGCGACGCTGTCGGGCAGCAACACGGCCGTGTTCATGGCCACATCGGCCAGCGAATATGCCGCCATGGCGCGCGAAGCGGGGCTGATCCTGCAACAGCTTAGCCCAAGTGGCGTGGTCGGATCACTGGGTCCGAACCGCATCAGCCATCTGTTGAACCTTGGCGGACCAAGCGAGCCTGTCGAAACCGCCTGTTCCAGCGCGCTGGTCGCCCTGCATCGCGCGGTCGAAGCAATCCGCGGAGGCTGTGACGGGGCCATCGTGGGTGCGGTCAACACAATCCTCGTGCCGCACGGCCATGTCAGTTTTGCACGGTCGGGTATGCTTAGCCCCGATGGCGAATGCCGCAGTTTTGCCGACGATGCCAACGGCTATGTCCGCAGCGAAGGCGTGGCGGTTATGATGTTGCGCCGTCTGTCCGATGCACAGCGGGACGGGTTGCCGATCCTTGGGGTGATCCGTGGCACAGGCGTCAACCACGGCGGGCGCGGCATTTCGCTGTTTGCCCCCAATGCCACCGCGCAGGCGCGGCTGATTGCCGATGTGCTAGCCAACTCTACGCTTGATCCGGCCAGCCTGACCGCGGTCGAGGCACATGGAACAGGAACCACCGTCGGCGACCCTATCGAGGTCGAGGGACTAAAACGCGGCTTCCAGACTGCAGTTGAAAACCATGGCGGGGTCGAACCAGCACAAGGCCAGATTGCGCTATCCAGTGTCAAAAGCTGGATCGGCCATTGCGAGGTTGCCGCCGGAATGGCGGGGCTGATCAAGCTGGTGATGGAAATGCGCGATGGCGTGTTGATCCCTGACGCACCGCGCAGGGCTGTCAATCCGGCGATCCGTCTGGCCGGAACGCCGTTCCGCCTGCTAGACCATGTAGAACTGTGGCAACCGCTGCGCGACAATGCGGGCAACCCCCTGCCCCGCCGTGCTGGCATCAGTTCCTTTGGCTTTGGCGGGGTGAATGCCCATGCGGTGATCGAACAAGCGCCTGTTGCCGCCGGTCCCGCCCGCCCTGCGACGGGGCCAGAGGTGATCGTTTTGTCGGCGCAATCTGCGCAGGCGTTGCGCGCCACCGCGCAGGCGCTGCTGACTTTTGTAGAGGCCGGACCCGATACCGGGTTGGACAGTCTTGCTACCACGCTACAGACGGGGCGAAACGCCCTGCGTTATCGGCTGGCCTTCGTGGCGCGGTCGGTTCAGGAGGTTGCCGAAACGCTTTCCGCTTTTGTCCAAGATCGCCCTGACGGGCGTTGGATGCAGGCTGTGGCGCGCCAAGATGGGCCAAATGCCGCCGCGACCACCGATCCGCAACAAATTGCGACTGCCTGGATCAACGGTCAGACCGTTACGTGGCCGAGGCGCCCTGCGGGCTTGTCGCGCCTGCGCCTGCCCCCCACGGCGATGGATCTGCGGCGCTGCTGGTTTGCCCCTGAAAGCGCCGCCATTGCCCCACCCCCCGCACCCGCCGTTCCCGCGCCGCGCCTGATGGCGCAGAACGAGCAGGATAGCCTGCGCTATGACGCTCTGTTTGATGGTAGTGCGAGCTTCGTGCGCGATCATCTGGTGCAGGGCCAGCCGATCCTGCCCGGCATGGCCTATGCCGCGATGGCCTATGATGCGGGGCAGTTCCACCTGGGAACCACCACGCTGTCGATCCGCGATCTGTCCTTTGAACGCATGGCCCATGCCGCTCTGATGTCGCCACCGCTGCACCTGCATGTGCAAAGGGATGCCGATGCAGCGTTCCAGATCGAAAGCACCGCCTGCATACATGCGCGCGGGCGGATCGTGGCGCGGCCGTCACAACCCGCGCGCCGGCTTGATCTGGCGGCGTGGCAGGCACGGGTGACAGAGCAGATCAGCGGGCAAAGATTTTATGACGCTTTCACCCGCATGGGGCTGGATTACGGCTCGACTTTGCGCCTGATCAAAAGCGCGGGCGCGGGGGACGGCTTTGTGTTGACCCGCCTGCGCGTGCCCGATGGTGCGGTTGGCCTGCCCCTGCCGCCAAACCTGATGGATGCCGCGCTGCAATCGACGCTGGGCTTTGTGCTGAGACAGGATGCCGGGCCGATCCCGCTGCAAGTGCCGGTCAGGATAGAGGTCATCGACATCCACGCCACCTTGACGTCAGAGGTGACGGTTCTGGCCGAACAGCGCGAAGACGCTGGCAGACAGGTGACGAATATCGCGCTGTGCGCGCCTGATGGGACGGTGCTCGTCGATCTACGCGGCTTTGTCACCGCGCGGGTTGGCGTGACGCCCCCGCGCAGCACGGTCTCACCGCCCGCGCCGAAACCACAAGCTGCACTGGCCTTGCAACGCCGCTTGCAAGAGGTGGTGTCCGACCTGACCCACATCGCGGTCAGTGATCTGGATGTATCCGCCGATCTGGTGGAATTCGGGCTGGATTCCATAACCTTTCACGAATTGTCGGCACGGCTGTCCGCGGAATTGCAGCGCGACATTGCGCCAACGCTGTTCTTTGAAAGCCCGACCATCGCGGCGCTTGCCGCGCGGCTGGCCCCGATGGCAGAGGCGGCCCCCATTGCCGCATCCCTGCCGCAGCGCGAAACAGTACAGGTGCCCACCGCAACGGTGCCTCTGATCAAGGCTGCCGACCCCGGGCTAGCGGATGCGGTGCGGGCCACTGTCGCGCGGATCGTGCATCTGGATGTGTCAGAGGTTGGCACAGACACCGGACTTTCGGAAATCGGGCTGGACTCCATCACCTTTGCCGAACTTGCCAGCCAGTTATCGGTGTTGCTGGAAGCCGAAATTTCGCCCGCAGCCCTGTATGAATGCGCAACTGTCGGGGCGTTGATCAACCGCTTTGCCGGCAGGCATTTCCCCCCGCAAATGTCACAGCCCGCATTACAGGCGGTGATAAACCCGCCGGCCCCCGTAACCTTGGGGCACGCAGCACAGACTATAACCGCTGATGGTTTCGCCATCATCGGCATGAGCGGCGCATTCCCCGGTGCCGCCGATCCTGAAACGCTGTGGCGCAACATGATCGAAGGCCGCGATGTGATCTCGCGCCCGCCATCATGGCGTTGGGATTGGCAGCGGATTGACGGTGTTCCGCGTCAGGAACCCGGCAAGACCAATATCCATTGGGGCGGCTTTATCGACGGTCTGGCCGATTTTGACCCTGCCTTTTTTGGCCTTTCCCCGGCCGAGGCGGAAATCATGGACCCACAACAGCGGTTGATGATGATGCATGTCTGGGCAGCGCTGGAATCCGCCGGCTATGCACCGCGCAGTCTGGGCGGGTCCAAGACGGGCCTTTACATGGGTCTGGCTTCGGCATCTTACGCAATGATGGTGGGGCGCGCCGGACGCAGCACCGATCCGCGTTGGGTGATGGGCAATGTGGTGTCGATGGGCTTGAACCGCATCAGCCACATGTTGGACCTGCATGGACCAAGTGAACCTTGCGAAACCGCCTGTTCCAGCAGTCTGGTCGCCTTGCATCGCGGGGTCGAAGATCTGCGCAGCGGAGTCTGTGACATGATCGTCGCGGGTGGCGTCAATGCCATGCCGAACGAGGATTTGCATGTCGCCTTTTCCGCCGCAGGGATGCTGTCACCGGACGGGCGCTGCAAGACCTTTGATAAGGACGCCAATGGTTATGTACGCAGCGAAGGCATCGGCGTGGTGGTTGTGCGCCGTCTGGCGGATGCGCGGCGGGATGGCGATGACATCCTTGGCGTGATCCGCGCCACGGGTGTGCGCCATGCAGGACGCGCTGTTTCCCTGACCGCGCCCAACCCGCAATCGCAGGCGGAACTTATCCGCGAGGTGATTCATCGCGCCCAAATAGACCCCGCCACGATTTCCTATATCGAGGCGCACGGCACCGGCACCGCCCTTGGCGACCCGATCGAGGTTGAGGGGCTGAAGACCGCCTTTGACGCCGCCCGAAACGGGGCAACTCTTCCACAAACGTTCTGCACCATCGGCGCAGTCAAAACCCATGTCGGCCATATGGAAATGGCAGCGGGAGTGACGGGGTTGATCAAGGTTCTGTTGCAGATGCGGCACCGCCAGATCATCGGCAACCTGCATTGTAGCACAGTAAATCCGCTGCTGCGGCTGGAAGGCAGCCCCTTCCGTCTGGCCCAGACCACGACGGCATGGGAACCGCGCGATACGGCTGGGCGGGCGCTGCCGCTGCGGGCGGGGATCAGTTCATTTGGCTTTGGCGGGGTGAATGCGCATGTCATTCTGGACGGCCCGCCCGATCTAGCCGATCCGGCCGTGGATCTGGCCCCGCAGGCGGTGATCCTGTCAGCAGCCACGGAAACGGCATTGCGGGCGCAGGCTGAACGTTTGTGCAATTGGATCGACGCACAAGCTGACACGGCATCCGGTCTGTTGGCGCGGATCGCTGTCACATTGCAGGACGGGCGCGATGCGATGGCCCATCGTCTGGCGGTGGTGGCCGAAGATGTGGCGCAACTGACCGAAACGCTGCGGGCATGGCTGGCAAGACAACCTGCGCCAGCCGGGCTTGGTCTGTGGACGGGGCATATACAGGGCAAGCCATCCTTCTTGCGCGCGTCCGATTTGTCGGTGTTGCAGGCCGGATGGGCCAAAGACCGCGACCTGCCCCGCGCGTGCGCGGCATGGGCTGAAGGTCTGGCGATAGACTGGCCCGCCTTCCGCCTTATGCCGCAGCGCAAACTGGCGCTGCCCACCTATCCCTTTGACTGCAAACCCTATTGGGTGTTGCCAATGGCCAATGCCGTGCCGCAACCCGTGGCGGCCCCTGTTACCGCTGTCGCCACCGTCACAACGGCTGATGCGGGGGTCGAAGATATCCTGCGCCGGATCGCCGCCGATTATCGCGGAGTTTCGCCCGCCGATCTGGAACTGGATGCGCCCTTGGCGGAACAGGGCTTTGACAGTATCGCGCTGATGACGGTGGTTAGCCGCCTGACCGCCGCGCTGCCGCAATTGAAGTTGAGTGAAAAGGCGGATCAATTGCTGCAATCGCCCAACCTGCGCGCATTGGCCGACAGGGCGGCGGGGGAAAGCCGAAGCGATGCGCCGGAAAAGCCGGAACTGCTGCATTTGGACCTGTATTTGCAGGGGCAAAAGAAAGACCCCGTCAATCTGGTCATCGCGCGTCCCGTGCTGCATCTGGGCAAATCGCCCCGCGCCACGGCGCGGTTGGTGATCGACGAAAGCCACCCGCTGTTCTTTGACCATCCGCTGGATCACGTCTCGGGCCTGCATCTGGCCGAGGCGATTTGCCAACTGACCCGTGCGACAGAGCTTTGCCAGACCCATGGCGATCCGCGCGCGTCGGTGTTCCTGCGGCAGTTGCGTTTTGACTATCCGGCGATCTGTGCCAAACAACCCGCCGAAATATCAGTGCGCCCCGATCCCGCCCGCGCCAACGGGTATCGGGCCGAGGTGCGGCAGGCGGGTGTTGTCGTGGCGCAGGGGCAACTTCAGTTTGGCGCGATGGATCTCTTGCCCGAAGGGACGGGCGCACAAACCACAAACGCCCGCCGCATCCGCAAGGGCAGGGTCAACAAGACCCATGCCGATAACGTGCTGCTGGCGGGCCTGGCCAAAGACGGCCCCCGCCTGCGCGCCAGCCTGAACGTGGCACCCAAGGCAGGGTTCTATAACGACTTCGTTGGCCCAGCCGTGGATGGTATCGTGCTGCTAGAAGCTGTGCGTCAGGTGATGCGGGCGATTTCCACCGAAGAACCTGCCGCAGCGGACAAGACCCGTCTGGGCCTGTTGCGCCAGCTAGAGGTCACGCTGGACCGTCCGATCCGCAAGGATGAAACGGTGGACTTTACCGCAGGAACCGAAGGGTCAATAGTGGTGGGCGGGGCCACACTCTTGTCGGTGCAGGGTGACATCCTTTCGGCCGCACAGGGCCAGCGGATCGGGCGATTTTCGACATCGGCCACACAGATTACACAGGAATTGCAGCGCGCCTGGTCGCAAAGCATTACGGGAAAACGGAACTAGAACGCATGAAACATCTGAAACTTATCGCAGTCGATCTGGACGGTCCGCTTTTGACCGACAGCTTCGCGCCCCTTCTGCGGCAAAGCTGCGAATTCGGCGGTCTGCCCTACACGCGCGAGATGGAGGACAACATGTTCTCGCGCAATCGCAAGGAAGCGACGCGCTATTTCATGTCCTGTTTCGGGGATAACCCGCCGGAATCGCTGCGCAACAAAAGCCACGAAGAAATGATCGCGGATTACTTCGCATTTCGCGCGGCCTTTCTGGAACAGAACCCGATCCAGATTGCCGAAGGGGCCGAAACATTCTTGCAGATGGCGAGCGGCTTGGGTGTGCAACTGATCTGCTATGGTGGCTTGGACGAAGATTACATGCGCCGCGAACTGGGGTCGCTGGGCGATGTGTTCGATGCCTATGTCTGCACCAACGATTTTCGCCCCGGTCTGCGCGAAATCGTGCAAGACATAGCCAAGGTCGCGCCGGACCGTGCGCTTTTCGTTGATGATGTCAATTTTGTTGCCCGCCATGCCCGCAATCTTGGCACTGCCTTTGTCGGGCTGCCTGCCCGCACGGATTGGGGGTTTCAGCGTGCCGCTATGACCGAAGATGGGGTGCCGTTTATGCTGGACCATCTGGGCCAGATCGACGCGGCCTGTCTGGATGCGATAGACCGGCGCGCCGCAACAGGCGCGTTCTGGACCGGAGGGGCGGTATGATCTTGTTTGCCTGTTTCTGCACAAAGGCCGCGACATGCAGTTGATCGACCTGCTTCGCAAGGAATCCGAACAGCGGCTGCAATGGATATTGATGCTGTCAGCGCTGTCGGGAGCGGCCAATGCGGCGCTGGTGGCGCTGATCAATTCGGGCGCTTCTGCCGTCTATTCCAGCCATGCGGCGACACAGCAGTTTGTGTTGTTCATCCTGTGTCTGGTGATCTTTGGCTGGACCAAGGTTCGGGCCGAGGTGGCGGGCAAGGAACTGTTTGACACCGCCATGGCCCGGCAGCGCGTGCGCCTGATGGACAAACTGCTGCTGGTCCGGCTGGACCGGCTGGAACGGATGCGCAATACCGACATTATCGCCACAAGCGCGCGCAATATCGGGCATGTGGTCCAGGCGTCCGATGTGATCGTCTATGGCGTGCAATCCATGTTCATGCTGGTCTTTTGTGCGTTCTATCTGCTGTACATGTCGCCCGCTGCTTTTCTGGCCGTCGGGGCGGGTTTGGGCGGCGCGGCGCTTTACCGTCACAGCAGCCGCGAACAGGCGCGTGAAGGCATGGACCGCATCCTCGCCACCGAAGGCGACCTGTCGCACACCATGGCGGAAACCCTGCGCGGCTTTATGGAGGTCAAGCTGAACGCCGAACGGCGCGACGCAATCCATCGCGCCTATAACGACCTTGTGTCGGTCAACAGCAAGCTGGTGAACGAAGCCACCCGCGACAGTGTGCGCGCGCGGATGGTGATCCAGTCGATCTTTTACTGGGTGCTTGCGGCGGTGGTCTTCCTGATTCCGCGCTTTTCCAGCGTCTATTCGGTGGAAATTCTGGAAATCACCGCCGTCGTGCTGTTCCTGATCGGCTATCTGGCAGGGTTTCTAGACATCATCCCGATGGTCAACCGCACCAATGCGGCGCTGAAAGGTCTGCTGTCGCTTGAGTCAGAGCTGGATCAACTGGCCGAAGATCCCCAATCCGCCCTGCCCCCGCCGGAACGGTTCGAACAGTTGGAACTGCGCGATCTGGGCTATACCTATACCGACCCGGATGGCAGCAACGGCTTTGCGCTTGGCCCCGTCAATCTGACGGTCAAAGCAGCGCAATTGGTCTATATCATCGGCGGCAATGGCAGCGGCAATCCACGCTGATCAAGTCGATGACCGGGCTTTACCCTTCGGCTTGCGCGGGTGTCTGGCTGAACGGCGAACAGGTACGCCCTGATACCGTCGCCCGCCTGCGCAGCGTCTTTTCGCTGGTGATGAGCGATTTTCACCTGTTCGAGCGGCTTTACGGTTACGAAGCGGCCGATCCGGTACAGATCAACCAATGGATTGACCGGATGGGTCTGGCGCAGAAGGTTCGCTTTGAAAACGGCACCTTTTCCACGCGCAAACTATCAACCGGTCAGCGCAAGCGTCTGGCCCTGATCACTATGCTGGTCGAAGACCGGCCCGTTTTCATCTTTGACGAATGGGCAGCCGAACAAGACCCGCATTTCCGTGACGTTTTTTACAACGAACTGCTTCCCGACCTGCGGAACAGGGGCAAGGCCGTGATTTCGGTCACGCATGACCAAAGCTATCTGTCCAACGCCGATATGGTTGTGCGGCTGGAATACGGGAGGATTGTTGCAACTGAAACATGACCCAAGACCAAGTCAAGACCGGCCCCTGAACGCGCCGGATGTCTGATCCCTGCCGAAAAATGGCCATTTGGCCCCCAAAAGGAAACTTGCACATGAGCGATCCTAAAACCGAGCCCGCCGAAACCACAACGGCCACCGACGTGGCTGTTACCCTCAAAGTCACACCGGCCAAAGCCGAAACCGAAGTTGTCATCGACCGCTACATGCTAGTGGCGATGAGCGTCGGTCTGGTGCCGGTTCCAGTTCTTGATCTGGTCGGCGTGGGAGCCGTGCAATTCAAGATGATCCAGAAACTGGCAGAAATGCACGGGGTCGAGGCATCTGATGCGCGCGTGCGTCAGGTGCTGATGTCACTTCTGGGCGGCGCGGTTCCGGCCTTTGGCGCCCTGCCGCTTTTTGCTGTTGCACAGATGATCCCCGTGATCGGCTGGACTGTCGGCGCAGGGGCGGCGGCAATTCTGGGTGGTGCTTCGACCTATGCCGTCGGCCATCTGATGCGCCGTCATTTCGAAGGCGGTGGCACGATGGAGGATTTCAAGGCGGAAAACACCAAAGAAGCCTTCAAAGAACTGATCGAAAAGGGCAAGACAGCCGCAAAGTCGATCCGTGGCCGTGGCAAGGCCGGCGCCGCCGAGAAGGCTGCGGCCGAAACCGCTGCCGCGCCGGAAACGGCAGCTTCTTGAACTGACGGAATGCGGGTCCGGTTATCGCCGGACCCGTCCACGAAAAAGGTGGTCTAATGCGCAGACTCGCAGCACGAAGTTTCCTCGCCCTGATCTTGGGGTTGACTGTATTTGTCTATTTTATTCCACAGGTGTTCATCACCGTCGGCCCAGGCGAGGCTGCTGTGCATTGGCGCAGGTTCTTTGGCGGCACCGTCACGGACACCGTTTATGGCGAAGGATTGCAGATCATTTTCCCTTGGGACGAGCTTTACATCTATGATGTGCGCGTACAGCAAGAAGAACGGTCCCTGCCCATCCTGACCAGCGAAGGTCTGAGTGCGACTGCGGTAATTTCCATCCGCTACCAGCCCGACCGCAATCTATTGGGCAAACTGCACCAGCGGGTCGGGCCGGATTACGCCACAAAAGTCGTGATCCCCGAAGTCGAAGGCGCCGTGCGCAAAGCGCTTGGCGGGCTGGACAGCGAAAGCCTTTATACCCGCAGCCGTGATCTTATTCAGGACAGCGTGGCCGAAGTGGCGGAATCGCTGGCGCAAAACTACATCCAGATCGACGATGTGGTGATCCAGCGTATCGTGCTGCCCGATGTGTTGCAGGATGCCGTGGTCGAAAAGGCCAAGCAGCAACAGATTGCGGATTCCTATGTTTACCGTCTGAAAGCCGCCGAAAGTGAAGCCGCCCGCCGAAAGATCGAGGCCGAAGGTTTCGCTGCCTATAACCTGACCGTCAGCAAAACCCTGACCCCCGATCTGCTGAAATGGGAGGGCGTGCGCGCGACCAAGGAACTGGCAGATTCCCCAAATTCGAAACTTATCATCATGGGCAATGGTAAAGATGGCCTGCCGGTCATCCTGAACAGCGACTGACGGGGCTGATTGTGGACAACCGACTGATCTATCTTCTGAACTTTATCCTGATGGCCACTGGCGCCCTGCTGACGATGCGGGTTGTCTGGTCGCTGCTGCGCCACCGTGCTGTGCGCTGGCGCGCGCTTGCGGGTTTCTTTGCCTTTATGGCGTTGCTGTGGGGCTACTACACATGGGAAACAGCGCGCGGACTGGGTGCGCTGGCCGAAGCACGGCATGACCACGCGCTGGCGGCGGATGGCCCCGTGCGGATCGCGGTTCCGTGGAAATCTGACGAAGCTAGCTTTTTCAATGGCGCAAAACGGGCGGCCGACGAAATCAACAAAGACCCGATCAAGGTGGTCCGCCCTGATGGCACACAGGCCGTGCTAAAGCTGGAAATCGTTCCCTACCCCTACGAAGTGGGCGCAGCCCGCAGTGTGGCGGAGCATATCGCGCAGGATACCTCGATTCAGGGGGTGATCGGGCATCCCGATATTGACGGCGCGATACAGGCATCTACCATCTATGACGCGGCGGGTCTGCTTTACTTTGCCCCGACGATCCGTCTGGCCCAGTTGACTGAACACAACTTTCCCACCGTCTTCCGCCTGTCCCCCAGCGACGCGGAAGTTGCCCGTTCCATCGCGCATTTTGCTAAGAAAAATGGGCTTTTCAATATTGTCATCGTCTCGCCCCGCAATGAATACGGCTATGACCTGTTCCAGATCTACAAGGGCGAGATTGCCGCGCTGAACACCTCGCCCAACCGGGTGGATGCCCCGCAGGTGCGCAAGTTCATTTCATATTCACCGACCCTCAACCGCTTTGACGAGCTGATCACCAGCTTCGTCGATGCCGCCACCAAAGAGCGGCTTCGGGTCGATCTGGTGGTGATCCTTGGCACGTCGGCTGCCGAAGCGCAGCTTCTGGAACAAATGCACCGCCGCAACCTGCACGCTGCAGTGCTGTGCCTGCCGGATTTGCAGGACGAGGCGTCGGCGCTTGTCAAAGCCGCGCCCGACAGCACGGCGGGGCCGATCTATGTTCTGTCCTATGGGGATCCGCCGCCAGAGCGGAACCTTGTCGGTCTGGACGAAATGGAAAGCCGCGAATTGTTGGCTCATGATGCGGTGCGCCTGATGGCCAGTGCATGGCAACGTACGGGGTCGACAGATAGCCGCGAAGTTGCCATTTCGCTGCGGGCCATGCAGGGATGGGACCTGGGCGGGTTGCCGTTAGATTTCATGCCAAATGGCGCAACCAGTGACATGCCGATTCGTGTGGAAAAACTGGATGCCGCGACGGCCGGCCAACCCGAAGTGGTGTTCCAAGAAGAAAATCCCGCCCTCCCCGCGCAACCCTGAACGTGAACAAGAGATATCTGATGCATATCCCCTTACTGATCTATCTGGCGCTTTGTCTCGTCGTGGCCTTTTTGGGGGGCAGGCGGAAGATGGGCTTTTACGGCTATTTCTTTGCTTCGGTCGTGCTGACACCGCTGATCGGGGGGCTTTTGGTGCTGGTATCGGGTCCTGCTACACCGCCGAAACCCTAAGCGTGGCCAGACTGACCGTTGGCAA
Organism: Pseudorhodobacter sp.; assembly: GCA_024641255.1. Lineage (GTDB taxonomy): Bacteria > Pseudomonadota > Alphaproteobacteria > Rhodobacterales > Rhodobacteraceae > Cypionkella. The sequence continues at coordinate 1,047 of JAHEDL010000371.1, read as the reverse complement.
GCCGTCTCCGGAAAGATCCGACATGTCATAGCTTTGCCCTGCAACCGCGACGGCATCGGCCAGTCCGGCTGGTGTCGTCACTGATATGCCGCGCGGATTGCCTGATAGACCCAGTCCGGCGGCCTTCAACACCGCCTCTTTCCGTCGCCAGACCGCCAGAAAAAATGCACGCTGTTCCTGCGGCCCGTCTGACAGCGCGGCAAGCCCGTCGATTTCCAGTGGGCTGAACACCTGCCGCGCCAAGCCTGCCAGATCGGCGCTGCGCAGGCTTGAACCCGTTTCCAGATCACAGCCGATCCACGCACGGGAAAAGGCAACAGCGACCCAAGGGCCGGAATGGGTGATGCTGAAATGCCAGCCGCTGTCGGGGGCGACGGGGCGACCCATGGCTTCGATAATCACGTCAATTTCTGCGGGCTGGCTGCCGGTTGCAAGTGCCAGGCCTTTCCGCAAGATGGCGCGCCCAAGGATGAACGTCGACCGCGCCGCTTTCACCCGAAAGGCCGCCGCACGCTGGTTTTCGGCATCGGAAAGGAGCACCTGCCCCGCCAGCTCCCGCGCTTCAGGCCAATCCATATGCCCGATCACACAGATCTGTCCCGAAAACAGTCCCGAAGCCAGTGATCCGACAGGATAAAGCTGCGCCATGATCCGCGATCAAATGCCTTTTTCGGGTTACTGAGGCAGAATGCCAGCGAATGCTTCCTGCATCAAGAACCGGATGCGCGACCCGCATCGGGTGCTGTATATGCGACCACACGGTCCAATTGAGCTCTTGTGTTTTTGTTGGGTGATTGGGCTGCGAGAAGGTCTGCGCTGATGACGTTGGTGGACGATTGCATGTACACACAACGAATGCTCGTTTCCGCCAGCGTGATCGTCCCAAGTCTGGTGGTTCTTAAATCCTCAGGCCTGAAAGCTGCGCCGATCTGGGTCCCAACCTATGAGGCGGCGTTGTTGGGGCCAATGCATCCAGATGGGATGTAACGATAAAAGCCGAAGGTGAGGTCTGCATGTTGACTTTCACCCAGAACTGAGCCTGTTCTG
>JAHEDL010000379.1 GCA_024641255.1 Pseudorhodobacter sp. | reverse complement strand
GAACAATCTGCCCGAGGTGTGGGTGGAGTTTTACACAACCCATGGTTTAGTTGTGCATGATCCTGCGATGCGCTGGGTTTATGGCAATACTGGCGCAATCCGGTTTTCCGACATGGATCTGTCTGACCCGCATCAGGTGCGCGCGCATGCGGCGGTGTTCGGGCTTGGCTACGGCGTTGTGGTTTCGGTGATGCGGCCAACCGACAAGGGCCGCCGCAGCTATGGGCTGTTTTTCCGCGATGATCGCGACTTCGAAACCGCCGAAGTCGAGGCGCTGCTGCGAATCATCCAGAAGTTGCATGACGGCGGTGAGGTGGGCAAGGGCCTGACCAATGCCGAAGTCGAGGCGTTGAAGCTGCAATCGCAGGGCTTGCGGTTGAAACAAATCGCGGCGCGCTTGGGTATTTCGGAAAGCGCGGTGAAGGCGCGCCTGAACAACGTAAAGCGCAAATTGGGCGCCAAAACCCAATCGCAGGCCGCTTCTATCGCGGCGGCGCGACGTATCCTTTAAATTTCTTGAAAACTTGGGCTTGGCTGGCTGGGCTTTGCGCTGATCGCGCAGAGTTTGTGGCGTATATTACGATGCAACTTAGGCGGTATTGTTGCTTTGTCTGAAACAGTCTTACCAGTTCAGGAGAGCATTATGAACAATATCAGTTTCGACTTTTCCGATTTTCATCGGCACGGGTCGGCATTTTACGATTTTTTGGCACTGCGCAAGCAGGTGTTTGTCGACCAGTTGGGCTGGGATATTCCGCACAACGCCCAAGTCGAGATGGATCAATACGACACGCCGCTGGCGCAATATTCTTTGGCGATGATGCACGGTACGGTTGTGGGCGGCGCGCGGGCGATGGCGACCACGGCGATCTGGGGGGCGCATACCTATATGCTGCGCGACGCCTATTCGGGCAAGCTGCCGCATATTCCGCCGCAGGTGATGGCGGTGGAAATCGCGTCGCCGCAGGTATGGGAATGCACGCGGCTGGTCATTTCTGATGCGCTGACCACCGGCCATGAGCGCAGCACCTGTCTGGCGCTGATCGTGGATGGGCTGGTGGATATTACCCGCGCGCAGGGCGGGCGCGAGTTGATTTGCCTGTCGTCCTTGGCGCTGATGCGGGCGCTGCGGCAGTTGGGCTATGGCGTGACGCGGTTGGGGGAAAGCTATCGCAATGCCGAAGATGGCAGGCAATACGCGGTGCTGCACATGCCTGCCGATTATTCGACACTGCGGCGGGCGCGGGGGGCGGCTTTGGCGGCGGTGGCCTAAGGGGCTTTTCTTGGGCGTGGCGGCGTGCAACATGCGGCCATGCCCATTCTTTTGCTGCTGCTTGGTGTTTCGGTTTTTGCCTATGCTTGGCTTAGCCGTCGCAATTCGACATTGACGCGCGCCTGCAAGTGGCGGCTGGACCGACGGCTGGGGCCGACGGTGCATCGGTGTGCGGCCTGCGGCGCGGTTTGTGATCCGGGGGCGGACAAGGTGCCAAAACAGTGCCTGCGGCCTGATTGACCTTTGCGGCCGGGCTTGGTTTTGTGGCGCAAACAGGAGTGCCGCGATGAAGCCCGAAACCCCCGCCCATGCCGCCCCCGCCGACGCTGTCTCCCGCAAGGCCGTGGCACCGGTGATTTGCTATCCGGTTGAAGGGTTGCCGCGCCCCGATCTTGCGCCCTATCTGGCCGCCCGCACCGGTTGGACCCGGGTGGCCGAAGTGCTGGTGCCTGCACGTGAGGCGCGCTGCTTTGACGTGCCCGCCGGGCATTTCTTTCGCATCACCAGTGTCGAGGGGCCGCAGGTCGGCGATTTGAACCTGTGGAACGCCAAGGACTTGGGCGAGCGGTTCTTTTCGGGCAAAACCCGCGCCTTGCATGGCACACATCTAAGCGCGGGCGATCGGATGTGGTCGGCCTTGCCGTATCTGCGGGAAATGGCGCTGATCACCGAAGACACGCTGGATTGGTATGGCTTTGACGCCTTTGGCGGCAGTGTGCATGACGTGATTGGCACGCGCTGCGACCCCTATACCCATAACCTGCTGTCGGGTGGGCAGTATCATCATTGCTGCCATTCCAACCTGACGCGGGCTTTGGCAGAACGCTGTGATCTGCCGCTGCAGGTGGCGGAATTGCATGTGCATGATGTGCTGAACGTGTTCATGTGCACCGGCTTTACCCGCGATACGGGGCAGTATTTCATGAAAGCCTCGCCGGTGCGGCCGGGGGATTTTATTGAATTCTTTGCCGCGATGGATCTGATCGGCGGCCTGTCGGCCTGCCCCGGCGGCGATTGTTCGGATGAACATTCGTCGGATCAGGCGGCGTGCCATCCGCTGTTGGTTGAGGTGTTCAAACCGGCAGAGACGCCCGCCGGGTGGCGTCCGGCGTTGGGCAATGGCTATGACCGCAGCCACGGGTGCTAGCCGGGCAGGGGGGCTGTCTGCCCCCCTTGGCTGCGCCTACCCCCCGAGGATATTTGCGCCAATGTGAATGGCTTGAGCGGCAGGGGGGCTTGGGCTAGAAGGCGGCATGGAACCACTTGTTGATATTGTCATCGAAGATGACCGCTGGGAGGCCTTCGGGCTGGAGGCTTTGGCCACAACCGCCGTGCGCGCGGGGTTTGCCGAATTGG
>JAHEDL010000373.1 GCA_024641255.1 Pseudorhodobacter sp. | reverse complement strand
CCTTCATCAAGGAAAACGAAGCCGATGCGGCGCTGAAAACCGACTTCCTTGACCCGCTGAAAAAGGCGTCAAAAGATGTGCAGGCGGCGGCGATGTTCTTCATGCAAAACGCAATGAAAAGCCCCAACGCGGCGCTGGCGGGGTCTTATGACTTCATGCTGATGATGGGGCACACCTGCCTTGGCCTGATGTGGGCGCAGATGGCAAAGGCCGCCTATGCCAGCATGGCCAGCGGCGATGCCGATTTCCTGACCGCCAAGCTGGCCACCGGGCGCTACTATATGGCCCGCCAGCTTCCCGCTACCGCGATGCACCTTGCCCGTATCGAAAGCGGCGCCGATCCGGTGATGGCTTTGCCCGCCGAGGCGTTCTAAGCTTGCCGTATTGCCCGACCGGAGTCCCTTATGCCCAAACGCTTTCGCCTGACCCGCCGCTTCCCCGTCGCCATGACCGAAGACGGCTACCGCCGCCTGAAAACCTTCGCCAAAGAGGCCGGGCTGGATGAGGGCGAAGCGCTGTCGTTCCTGTTCGAAAACTATTCCAGCGTGATCAACCATGACAACCTGACCCACCGCCTGCGCCTGTTCAACTCTGAACTTGAAGCACGAAAATAACCAACCCTGCGCCGGTGGCAGCGTCAGAGCCTCCGGCGGGGATATTTAGACCAAGATGAAGGGCAATCGCGTCACCCTGCGCCGGGCTCGCCGTTTTGGCTATCCGGCCTACCGACGCAGGGCTTCACCTTGGATGGCCATCGGCTTCCCAGCCTGTGCCATAAGATCAGACTGCCGAAGAAGGGTTAACGAATCCTTCTTCATCTTGGCGAAAATATCCTCCGGGGGTCCGGGGGTGGAAAACCCCCGGCGCGAGCCGCAGCAACAACGCAAGGCGTATCAAGATGACCGCAAAACTCTACTGCTTTGGCGAATCCGGCAATGCCTACAAGGTGGCGCTGGCGCTGACCTTCGCCGAGATCGAGTGGGAGCCGGAGTTTGTTGATTTCTTCCACGGCGGCACCCGCACGCCAGAGTTTCGCGCGTTGAATGAAATGGGCGAGGTGCCGGTTTTGGTGGATGGCGACACCACGCTGACGCAATCGGGGGTGATTTTGGACTACATCAGTTCGAAATCCGGCAAGCTTGGCGGCCGCTCTGCCGCCGAACGCCGCGAGGTGTTGCGTTGGATGTTCTGGGACAATCACAAGCTGTCGGCCAATGCGGGCACCGCGCGATTTCTGGCCAATTTCCTGCCCGAAGCCAAACGCCCCGAAGGCGTGATCCCGTTTTTGCAGGCCCGGTTGAAGGGCGCCTACACCGTGCTGAATGACCGTCTGGCACAACGGCAATGGGTGGCGGGGGCGGCGCTGACCATCGCCGATCTGTCGTGCTGCGGCTATCTGTTTTACCCCGAACCCTTCGGCTTTGACCGTAAGGATTGGCCCCATATCGACGCCTGGTTGACCCGCATCGCGGCGCAACCCGGCTGGAAACATCCCTATGATCTGATGCCCGGCTCCCCTTCGGACCGCGCATAAGGAGGCACTATGACCGACGCTTTCATCTATGACGCCCTGCGGTCGCCGCGGGGCAAGGGCCGCCCGGACGGGGCCTTGCACGAACTGACCTCGGTGGCGCTGTCTGCCAAGATGCTGAACGCCGTGAAGGCGCGCAATGGCCTGTCCGGTCACGCGGTCGAAGACGTGATCTGGGGCAATGTCACCCAGATTGGCGAACAGGGCGGTTGTCTGGCGCGGTCGGCGGTGCTGGCGTCAGAGTTGGACGAATCGATCCCCGGCCTTGCGATCAACCGCTTTTGCGCCAGCGGGATGGAGGCGGTGAACCTTGCCGCCAACCAGATCAAGGGCGGCGCCGGGCAGGCCTATATTGCCGGTGGCGTCGAAATGATGAGCCGGGTTGCAATGGGGTCGGACGGCGCGGCGATTGCAGTTGATCCCGGCCTTGCGATGAAAACCTATTTCGTGCCGCAGGGCATTTCGGCCGATCTGATCGCCACCGAATTCGGCTTTAGCCGTGATCAGGCCGATGCCTTGGCGGTGGAAAGCCAGGCCCGCGCGGCGGCGGCGTGGGCCGACAACCGCTTTGCGCGGTCAATCGTGCCGATCTTCGATCAAAACGGGTTGCCGATTTTGGCGCATGACGAATACATGCGCCCCGGCACCGATCTGGCGGCGCTGGCGGCGTTGAAGCCCGCGTTCAAGGATATGGGCGAAACCATGCCCGGTTTCGACAAGGTCGCGCTGATGCGCTATCCGCACCTTGAACGCATCAGCCACATTCACCATGCCGGAAACTCTTCGGGTATCGTCGATGGCGCGGCGGCGGTGTTGATTGGCAATGCCGAATTTGGCCGCGCGCATGGGCTGAAACCCCGCGCCCGCATCCGCGCCACTGCCAAGATCGGCACCGATCCGACGATCATGCTGACCGGTCCGGTGCCGGTGACCGAAAAGATCCTGCGCGAAGCGGGCATGACCATTGGTGACATTGACCTGTTCGAAGTGAACGAAGCCTTTGCTGCCGTGGTTTTGCGCTTTCAGCAGGCGTTCAACGTCGACCCGGCCAAGGTAAACGTCAACGGCGGCGCGATTGCGATGGGCCACCCGCTTGGGGC
>JAHEDL010000370.1 GCA_024641255.1 Pseudorhodobacter sp. | reverse complement strand
GACAAACGGTTCAAAGCCTCTTCTACGATCTGTCGCGTGCGGTCATGCACCGGCCCGCGCCGCTTGAGAACACGGTCCACGGTGGACCGGGACAGGCCGGTTTCGATCATAAGCTGGCCAATCGTGACACGCGGCATCTGTTTGTCCGTTCCGGTGATTCCGTCCCAGCGCCGGGAGGGAGGTATGATCTGATCCGCGTGTCCTGACGCAAACTGACAGGCGCCCCGAAGGCGCTTGCCATTTTATCCAGCAAAGCAAACGCCCTGCGCCATCTTTGCCTTGATCATTTTTGATCAATCATAAAGTTGCGATACATCGTCACAGCCGTCACATTCACCCCATCGAAAGCGCCGGTCGAGGCGCCTCACGTTTTCTGGGAAGTCTTGTCCTGCACTTGATCAGCGTCTTTTGGGCGCCGACGGCGCTCGCTTGCCTTCCTGCATGAACCGCTTTGGACGGGGGAAGTGACTTAAGATGGATGACCTGCAATTCGGCACACGCAACAAACGCGGCGACTTCAAGCCCAACGGTCGGCTGGAGTTTGCGCCCTTCTGGGAATGGCCGCTTTCTATCGGCAAGATCGCCCGCTGGTTTGTGGGCTATCTTTGGCCGTGGAACGCGTTTCATATGGCGGTGACGGCGCTCTATTGGGCCTTCGTCATTCCTGCCGTCGGCAGCTTTGAAACCCTGACATGGGGGCCTGCGCTGGCGCTTTGGGCCATCAACGCCGCAGGCATCTTCCTGATGTATGGCTCCATCGAGTTCTTCTACTACGTCAAGCGCAAGCAAAGCACCCGGTTCAAATACAACGTCAAGTTTCCGGCCGAGCAGCCCTCGGATGTGTTCTGGTTCAAAAGCCAGAATATCGACAACTTCATGCGGTCGTTCTTCATTTCGATCCCGCTGTGGACTTTGGTCGAGATCATCTTCCTGCACGCCTTCGCGGTGGGTTGGGTGCCAAGTGTTAGCTTTGCCGAGCATCCCTATTATCTGGCAGCGATCATCCTGATTTCTCCGGCGATCCACGAGGTGCATTTCTTCTGCATTCACCGTCTGATCCATGTGCCGGTGCTGTATAAATGGATCCATTCGGTTCACCACAACTCGGTCAACCCCAGCCCGTGGTCGTCGCTGTCGATGCATCCGGTCGAAGGCTTCCTCTATCACGCCGTTGCCCTGTGGCATCTGGTGATCCCGTCCAACCCGTTCCTTGCGCTGTTCCAACTGCATCTGGCCGGTTACGGCGCGCTGAACGGCCATATCGGGTTCGACAAACTGGAGATCACCGAAGACACGCCGCTCGATAGCCACGCCTATGCCCACTACCTGCACCACAAGTATTTCGAGGTGAACTACGGCGGCGACGGGATCATCCCGCTCGACCGGTGGTTCGGCTCTTGGCACGACGGCACCGCCGAGGGCGAGGCCCTGATGGACGCCCGTTTCCAGAAGAAAAAGGCCAAGATGAACGCCCGCAAGGATGGCGCTTCGGTCTGATCCCGATCCCGAGGCGCGCCCGCTCGGAGGAGAAGGCGGGCTTCGGGTAGCGTCCACCGCGACGCCTTTGAACGAAATCAACAACGACCACTAAGGACATGAACAGGGAGGAAATCTGACATGACGAAACTGAATACCTTTGCGAAAGCGCTGGTAACCACCGCGCTTGTTGCCTCGGCCTCGGCTGCGATGGCGGCAGATATTGCCGTGATCGGCGGCAAGAACGATGACTTCTTCTGGAACAAGATCGCCAAGGGCATCGACGACGCAACGCCGATGGTCACCGCCAATGGCGGCACGGTGAACTACCTGCGCTTGCAGACCTATGACAACTTTGCCCCCGATGTTGTTAGCCTGATCCAGACGGCGATTTCGATGAAGGTCGATGGCCTGGTAATCCCGGACTGGGTGCCGGAATCGGAAGATCCGGTGATCAAACAGGCCATCGACGCTGGCATCAAAGTGATCCTGATGAACGCAGGCAGCGGCGACAAGGCCAAGGAACTGGGCGCCATCAACTACGTCGGCACCGATGAATATACTGCCGGTGTGGCGGGTGGCGAATATTTTGCCAAGAACGGTCAGAAAAACATCATCTGCGTCAACACCCTGCCCGGCACCGCCAATATCGAAGCCCGCTGCCAAGGCATCGCGGACGGCATCGCCAAATCGGGCGGCAAGTCCACGCAACTGCCGCTGCCCTCGTCGTCCTTTGGTGACCCGACTGCCGTGGCCGAGGCGATCAAGGCGACGTTGATACAAGATCCGACCATCGACGGTGTTGCCACCATCGGTGCGGGTGACGCAGATGCGGCCGCCATCGCCATCCAGCAGGCAAGCTCCAAGGTGCCGCTGGGCTGCTTTGACTTCAACGACGCCACTCTGGCGCGCATCAAGTCGGGCGAACAGCTTTTCGCCATCGACCAGCAGCCCTACCTGCAATCGCTGCTGGCCGTGCAACTTCTGGCCGCCAACATCGACTTTGGCACCGACCTGCCGACCTTCCCGATCCTGACCGGTCCGGGCATCATCGACACGTCGAACATCGAAGCCACGCTGGCCGGTGTCGGTAAGGGCGCTCGCTAATCTGCCCATCAGACTGACCGTCTTTTAGGTCTGGCAGCACCTTTGCCAG
>JAHEDL010000366.1 GCA_024641255.1 Pseudorhodobacter sp. | reverse complement strand
GCGTGGGTGTTTTAGCGATTTCTCGTTTCAGCGTTTCACGTGAAACATTTTCATTTTCAATGGCTTGTGGGCATATAGCAGCAATCGCAGCCACGGCAGCGCCGCCCTTGGCGTAAAGCCGGTGCACGGTTGCGTCAGCGTCCCAGACCGGCACACCAGCTGCCGCGAACATTGCGGCGGTGGTCGATTTGCCCATGCCAATAGACCCGGTCAGGCCAAGACGAAACATCATGCCGTCAACACCGCGTTGCGGGTCGCCTCGTCAACTTCGGGGCGGGTGCCAAACCAACGTTCAAATCCGGGCGCGGCCTGATGCAGCAACATGCCTAAGCCATCAACCACGGTGCAGCCTTTTGCCTCTGCTTCCAGAAGAAGATGCGTTTTCAGTGGGTTATAGACCAGATCGGTGACCAGGGCCGAGCTTTCAAGCGCATCCAGCGGCACCCGAAAATCGGATTTTCCGGCCATGCCCAAAGAGGTGGTGTTGATCACCGTGGCCGCGCCTTCCAACATATTCGGCGCCTGCACCCAATCAAACACCGTCAATTTGGCACCAAAATCGGCGCGAAGCGCCTCGGCCCGCGGGCGGGTGCGGTTGGCGATACGAATTTCGGGGACGCCCACTTCGATCAGCGCCGCAATCACTGCCCGCGCCGCGCCACCAGCGCCAAATACGGCGGCAGGACCGACCGCAGGGCTCCAAAGCGGCGCGTTTTGCCGAAGGTTGGCCATAAAGCCCGCGCCATCGGTGTTGTCGGCGTGAAGGCGGCCGTCTTTGCGGAAAATCAAGGTGTTGGCAGCGCCAATCAGCGCCGCGCGATCCGTAATTACATCGGCAATTTCAAGAATCGCCTCTTTGTGCGGGATCGTCACATTGACGCCAACAAAGCCAAGTTTCGGAAGCATTTCAAGCGCTTGCTTCAGATCTTGCGGCGCGACATCCATCGGAATGTAGTGGCCCTTGATGCCATAGCGCTTCAGCCAGAAGCCGTGCAGAGCGGGAGAGCGGCTGTGGGCAATCGGGTGGCCAATAACGCCAGCCAAAGGAATACGCGGAAGATCGGTCATGTTGCGATGAAGCCTCTTTGTCCGAGGTAAGTGAGAAGCGGCAGAAGGGGCAGGCCCAGAATGGTAAAGTAGTCGCCTTCGATGGCAGAGAAAAGCCGAACGCCTTCCTCTTCCAGTTTGTAAGCGCCAACGGACTGGCGGGCGCTGTGCCAATTGCGCGCAAGATAGTCGTCAATATAGCTGTCGGATGCAGCGTGCATTGTCAGCCGCGCCTGCGAAATGTGGCGCCAGATCGGCTTCGCCTGATCATAAAGCACCAACGCCGACAGCAGATGATGCGTTTGGCCACGGAGTTGGTGAAGTTGCGCGCGCGCTTCAGCTTCGGTTTCCGGCTTGCCATAGACGCGACCGTTGAAGGCAAGCACCTGATCGCAGCCCAAAACCAAGGCATCGGGGTGCTTTTCCGCCAGCTTTCGCGCCTTCATCTCTGCCAAAGCGTCGGCAATGTCATGCGGTTTCGCGGCTTCAGCCTCTAGCCCGGCGCGAATGGTTTCTTCGTCAATACGCGCGGGTTGCGCGGTTGCATTGATGCCCGCCTGACGCAAAAGTTGAAGCCGGATCTGCGATGCAGAGGCAAGAAGAAGGGGGCGCGGCATGTTGGCGGCCTTGTGGATAAGCTCTGTTTGTTCTGGCGGCCAAATTTGGGGAGAAGCCAGATTTGACGCGAGGAGGCGGGAGCTTCACGGCTTTGTCAAGACAAACGGGGGTGAGTCGCGGCGTTTGCCCACAACGGGACAAAGTTCGCAGGCTGATGTGGATGAAGTTTTGTCCACTGGCTGTGGGTGAAACCGGCGGCTTTAGCGCTTAAAGCATCATATTGAAAAATATTGGAATAATCGATCACCTGAAAAAGTTATCCCACCCCTGATCACATTTGCCAACAGCGTTGATCTTGGGGATAGCTTTAGGGAGAACCATAGAAATTCTGTTATCCACGGCCCCTACATCATCATCTTCCTTTCTAGAATCTATTCTTTAAGAAGAGGCTAAGTCGAAAAGGGGCGCGTAATGATCGAAACGGCGACGGATTTTCTGGCAAGCTGGTATCCTTGGGTGAAAGCCCTTCACGTGATGTCGGTCATCGCCTGGATGGCGGGCTTGTTTTATTTGCCGCGACTGTTCGTTTACCACGTTGAAGGGCTGCAAAAGCGGGGGGTCCAGCGTGGCAGCGAGATGGATCTGCTGTTTCAGCATCAAGAACGGCTGCTTTTGAAGGCAATCATCAATCCTGCCAGTTTTGCGACCTGGGGATTTGGCCTGTGTCTGGTGTTTACGCCCGGAATCGTAAGTTGGTCAGAGCTTTGGCCCTGGGCGAAAGCGGTGGCTGTGATTGGAATGACGCTGTTTCACCACTGGCTTGCGCGGCGGCGGAAAGATTTCGTCGCTGGGTCCAATACCTTGACCGGGCGGCAATACCGATTGATGAACGAAGTGCCGACGGTTCTGATGGCGGTTATTGTGATCTCGGTCATCGTGAAGTTCTGAAAAGGTTGACTTTGAAGGGCGACGGCCTTAGGGGACGAACAGCGCGGCCGTCCGGCCATCCCGCTTTCCATAGACATTG
>JAHEDL010000356.1 GCA_024641255.1 Pseudorhodobacter sp. | reverse complement strand
TCGGTGATCAGCGCCGAGGTCATGCAGCCCGCGCCTTGCGCCGTGCTGACCAGTGCGCGTGCCAATGCTTCGGCATCTGCGGCGGTTTTCATAAAGGCACCAGAGCCGCATTTGACATCCAGCACCAGCGCCTCCAGCCCCGCCGCAAGCTTCTTTGACAGGATCGACGCGGTGATCAGATCAATGCTTTCAACGGTTCCGGTCACATCGCGCACCGCATAAAGCCTGCGATCTGCGGGGGCGATTTCGGCGCTGGCCGACACGATGGCGCAACGAATATCTTTCAACTGCCGCCGCAACTGATCTTCGGTCAGGCCGGTTTTGAAACCGGGGATCGACTCGAGCTTGTCCAGCGTGCCGCCGGTATGGCCCAAGCCACGCCCCGAAATCATCGGCACATAGGCACCGCAGGCCGCAAGCGCAGGCGCAAGCAACAATGACACGCAATCGCCAATGCCGCCGGTTGAATGTTTGTCCAGCACCGGCCCCGGCATATCCCATTTCAACACATGCCCGGAATCACGCATCGCGCGGGTCAAGGCCACCCGCCCCGCCTCGCCCAACCCTTTCAGCAGCACCGCCATTGCAAACGCCCCGGCCTGCGCATCACTGACCGCGCCCGATGCAAGACCTTGGGCAAACCACTGCAATTCGGCCGCCGACGGCACATCGCCATCGCGCAGTTTTACGATGATGGCGCGGGCGTCCATCAGACGCGGCCTTCGTCAGATTTGACCATATGCGCCGCAGAAAACACCCCCGGCAGCAGATCTGCCACCGTCATGGATTTGAACTTTCCGTCGGTGGTGCACAGCGTCACCACCACATCCTGCGCCGCAAATTCGGCAATCTTTTGCCGGCAACCACCGCAGGGCGGCACAGGGTCGGGGCTATCAGCGATCACGCAAATTTCGCCGATCTTGCTATCACCCGCCGCGATCATTGCGGCAATCGCACCGGCTTCGGCACAGGTGCCTTCGGGATAGGCCACGTTTTCAACATTGCAGCCAATATGCACATGGCCTTCAACCGACCGGATCGCCGCCCCCACCTTGAACCGCGAATAGGGTGCATAGGCCCGAAGGCGCACATCGGTGGCAGCTTTCAGCAGTGACATCGGCGGCTCCTGTTTTTGACCATCTGGTCGAGAAGTTTGAGCCGCCCCAACCGAAAGTGCAAGCGTTCTGGCAGCATGACGTTGCACCGCTGCGCGGGGGACGGCGTTACCCTGCCCCCGCAGCAAAAGCCGAAATCAAACCACGGTCGTCGCAGGGTTACCGGGCAGCGATACCTCTAGCAATTGCAGATCCGGCGAGGTGTCGGAGTAGCGCGTGGCCATGCCCGGCGGGATCACAAAGGCATCCCCCGGCGACAGCCGATAGGGGTCTTTGCCTTCGCCTTCCAGCGTCATCTGCCCGTCCAGCACAAAGGTAAACAGAATGTCGCCCTGATGCGTGGTCCACGGTGCAGGCCCGGTTGGCCGCGCAACCATAACCGAAGCGACGCCTTTGGTATTGGCGTTGATCGTGGTGTCGCGCGCTTCAAAGCCCGGAATACGGAACGGTTTGAACGTGCCGGTGCTGCCGATGTTATGCACAAATCGCTGGCCGTCCCATTCGCGGTCGCGATTGATCACGCCGTTGGGCAGGATCAGGCTGTGATCAATTTCGGTGACATGTTCAGCAGGCACACCGATTTCCACCACCTGCACGCCTTCGGAATGCAGCACCTTGTGGCGGATGGTAGGCGGCTGAATAAAGCAGTCGCCCGCATGGATACGCAACTTATCGCCTTGATCTTCATACAAAACATCCACCCAACCGGCGACACAGAAAATCAGCTGAAAGCCGACTTTGTGGTAATGCACCATGTCGGGCACCGGGCCATCGGGCACGCGGATATGGCTTGCAATCATCGCCCCGCCCAAACGGGTCGGCACCAGATCGCGGTATTCCATGCCTGCGCGGCCAATCACCCAAGGCGCTTGATCGGCAAGCCGGCGCACCACAAACGCGTGTTCGGTTTTCGGCAAGATCAGCGGCGGGTTCAGTTCGTCAATCTCTACCTGCGTGCCGCCCGGCGAGGTCAGGCTTTTTGCGCCATCGGCAATCGGATCATCCGACAAGATGCGCAAATGCGCAGGGGCCGCCGTGCAGCCCGCATCCAGCCGCAAGCGCAAGCCATGCCCCGACACCACCGCCACCTGCGGATTGTCGGCGGGGTAGATCATGTCCATCCGCATCCCCAAGGTCTTGGTAAAGAACGGCAGATCCTTACGAAGATCGGTGGTTGGCACCAGCATCTCAGCGCGAACTTCAGACATCAACATCCCCTTCAGACCGTAAATTTGCGATATAGTTCAAACCTGAAAGGTCTAATTCAAGCGTTTTATTGTGATACCACATATCAATGCGCGCACTCCACCCTTGCGAGCCGCACGGTTAGGTTTAATGCTGACCGTTGATAGCAAGCCAAGGCCCACGACCTGTCATTCGCAACCTAAGCCGAAAAGACTTGTCGTAAAGCCAAGGATTGCGAATGAAAGATGATGGTTTAGGGTTAAACCAAAATATCGCGAGGGGCGCAGATGGACGAGGCACGGCACGACAGCGCACGGCAGGCGGCACTGGATTATCACGAAT
>JAHEDL010000353.1 GCA_024641255.1 Pseudorhodobacter sp. | reverse complement strand
TGCATTCTGGAGGTGCCGCATGACCACCGTTCACACCATCGCCACGCAACCGATTGCAGGGCAAAAGCCCGGAACTTCCGGGCTGCGCAAGAAGACTCCGGTGTTCATGGGCCCGCACTACCTTGAGAATTTTGTGCAGTCGATTTTTGATGTGGTGGGGGCTGCGGGCAAGACCTTTGTTTTGGGCGGCGACGGGCGCTACTTCAATGATCGCGCCGCACAGGTGATCTTGCGGATGGCAGCGGCCAATGGCGCGCATCGGGTGATCATCGGCCAAGGCGCGATTTTGTCGACGCCTGCGGCAAGCCATTTGATCCGCCTGAACAAGACCGACGGCGGCATCATCATGTCGGCCAGCCACAATCCCGGCGGTCCAAAAGAAGATTTTGGCGTCAAGTTCAACATGTCGAACGGTGGCCCGGCCCCCGAAGGCGTGACGGAGGCGATGTACAAGCGTACGACGGAAATCACCTCTTATAAGATCATCGAAAGCCACGATGTTGATCTGTCGAAAATCGGCCGCAGCCAGCTTGGTGACATGATCGTCGATGTCGTCGATCCGGTCAGCGATTACGCCGCCCTGATGGAAAGCCTGTTTGATTTCCCCGCCATCGCCGCGATGTTCAAATCCGGCTTCCGGATGCGGATGGATTCGATGTGCGCGGTGACTGGGCCTTATGCGGTGGAAATTCTGGAAAACCGTTTGGGGGCGGCGGCAGGAACCGTTGTGAACGGCACGCCGCTGCCTGATTTTGGCGGCATGCATCCCGACCCGAACCCGACATGGGCCAAGGCGCTGATGGATGAAATGTTCGGGCAGAACGCGCCGGATTTTGGCGCGGCGTCGGATGGGGATGGCGATCGCAACATGGTGGTCGGGGCGGGGGCTTATGTGTCGCCGTCAGACAGTCTTGCGGTCTTGGCGGCAAATGCGCATCTGGCGCCGGGGTATCGGGCCGGGTTGAAGGGGGTTGCGCGGTCGATGCCAACCTCGGCGGCGGCGGACCGGGTTGCGGATGCTTTGGGCATTGGCAAATATGAAACGCCGACGGGCTGGAAGTTCTTTGGCAACCTGCTGGATGCTGGGCGCGCGACGCTGTGCGGGGAGGAATCCTTTGGCACCGGGTCTGACCATGTGCGCGAAAAGGATGGGCTTTGGGCGATCTTGCTGTGGCTGAACATTCTTGCGGTTCGCAAGCAGTCGGTGGCGGCGATTTTGGCGGAGCATTGGGCGAAATTTGGCCGCAACTATTATTCGCGCCACGATTTCGAAGCGATTGCCAGCGAAAAGGCTGATGCGATGATTGCGGCGCTGCGGGCGGGGCTTTCGGCGCTGCCGGGGCGGCAGGTGGAGGGGCTGACGATTTCTGCCGCCGATGACTTTGCCTATACCGATCCGGTGGATGGGTCGGTCAGCAACAATCAAGGGGTGCGGATTTTGTTTGCCGATGGGTCGCGGATTGTGATGCGGTTGTCGGGCACCGGGACAGAGGGTGCTACGTTGCGGCTTTATCTGGAACGCTATGCGGCGGGGCCGGAGGGGTTGGACCTTGACCCGCAAGAGGCGCTGGCCCCGGTGATCCGGGCGGCGCATCAATTGGCGGCGATTGAAGGCTTCACCGGTCGGGTGACGCCGGACGTGATCACCTGATAAAAAGGAAGGTCCCAACTCGGGACCTTTTTTATGTTACGCATTATCAATGGGTTGACCTTGCGGATTTAACCCATTTTTAACCTTTGGCCGTTTACGACCGCAAGCCAGTCTCTTCCAAAAGGCCTTTGCGCTTGGCTTCGTAGTAGTAGCCCTTCGAATACCACATCACCGCGCGGTCTTCGTTGCGGCCTGATACCAGCCAAGCGCCGCGCAGGTATTTCCCTGCGTAGTGCAGGTTGGTTTCGGCATCCAACAGGCCGCTGGCGGGGCCGCGATAGCCCATGGTGTGTGCGGTTTCGGGGCGGATTTGCAGCAGGCCATAATAGGGACCGTTGCGGGCACCGGGATTATAGCCGCTTTCGCGCCGGATCACCCGGTGCAAAAGATGTTCCGGGATGCCATGAATCTGCGCCCATTTCTTTACCAGCGCGTGCATTTCGGGCGTATCGCCTGCAACGGGGCGGTCATCGGACCGGGGCGATTTCACACCGCAGGCAGACATAGCAAGGGCGGAAATGCCAAGAGACAACAGCGACCGGCGGGATAAGGACATCAAACGGCTCCGAAAAACGTGATGCGGCGTGATAGCGGCGTTAGAGCGGGGTGAAAAGGGGCGGCTGTGGCGATCGGCGGAAAACGGATAGGACTAAGGCCTCGCTAGGCGGCGGCGGCCCCGCGCGCTAGAGTTGCCACCAAGAAGGAGACAGAGCCGATGCGCAATCTGGACGCCGCCCTTATTGTTGATGACCACCCGCTGTTTCTGGACGCTTTGGCGATGACGCTGAAGGCGGTGGCAGGCATTGGCCGGATTGAAACCGCCGATTGCCTAGAGGTGGCCTTGGGGCGGTTGGAAAGTGGCGCGGCTTTGCCCGATGTGGTGGTGCTTGATCTGAACCTGCCCGACGTGATGGGGGTGGATGGCCTGATCCGGGTGCGGCAGGCGGTGGGAGAGGTGCCGGTGGTGGTGGTGTCGTCACTGGCCGACAAT
>JAHEDL010000348.1 GCA_024641255.1 Pseudorhodobacter sp. | reverse complement strand
CTGAAAGACCTGGGCGCTGCGCAGTTTGAAGACGAGCTGGAAGCCTTGGTAGACGCCGCCGCTGCCGGCAAGCCCGACACCGATCTGCAGGCGCTGCGCGACCAGATTTCTGTCAAGATCGACGCTGCGCGCAAGGCTGCCGCAGACGGTGAACCGAAAGACGAATTCACCGCGATTGTGAACCTGCTGCGCAAGGCGGGCAAAGAATATGGCGATGGCGTCAAATCGGGTGCGGTGACGGACCTGCATGAATATCAAGACGCTTGGGGCTTTGTGCAGGCCGCCAAGGCCCGGGCCACCGTGCTGGACCAAAGCGACAATGCGTCGGTGAAACAAGCGGCAGAAACCACGTTGCGCACCTTGGCCGAACTGGACGAAGCGGTGCCTGCCGTGGCCCCCGAAGCCGCGCTGCCGGGCGAAGAAAGCTGGTTCCTTGCCGCCGCTGCCAAGATCGAACTTGGCGCTTACAAGGTGAAGTAACATGATGCTTGTCATCGACTCTGTGCTGTCTGCGGCCGAAGTTGCGGCGATGCGCGAAGCGGCGCAGACACTGACCTTTGACGATGGCAAGCTGACCGCCGGGCGCTTTGCGGCCACGGTCAAGGCCAATGATCAGGCCGCAGCCTCGCCGCAGCGTGACGCGATTTTGGCCAAGGTGAACGCCGCCTTGGCCGCAAGCACGCTGTTTCGGTCGGCTGCACGGCCGCGTGCGCTGACGCCGCTGATCCTGTCGCGCTATCGTCAGGGGCAGACCTATGGCCTGCATGTCGACGATGCGATGATGGGCGGGCTGCGCACCGATCTGTCGTTCACGCTGTTTCTGGCCGACCCAGAAAGCTATGACGGCGGCGCGCTGATCATCGAAGACCCGTTCGAAGCCCGCGCGATCAAGCTGAACGCGGGCGATCTGATCTTGTATCCCTCCACCACGCTGCACCGCGTCGAACCTGTCACGCGCGGCGAACGGTTGGCGGTGGTGGGCTGGGTGCAAAGCCTGATCCGCGACGAAGCGCAGCGCGAAATGCTGTTCGATCTGGATCAAGCGGTCGATGCGGTGTTTGCCGAATCCGGTAAATCGCCGCTGTTCGACAAGCTGGCGAAAACCCGGTCGAACCTGCTGCGGATGTGGGCCGAATAAGGCCCGCCCGCAAAGCAAAGCTTGCCAAACTCCGGCACCCGCCCGATAGTTTAAGGGCATTTTGCCGGAGTATTTCAGATGAAATTTTTGCCGCTTTCGGCGCTTTTCGCCCTGCTGTGCTTGCCCGCCGCCGCACAGGAAACCCGGCTGACGCTGCACATCAGCTTTGACACCGCATCGACCACCGCCCTGCAAGAGCGTGGCGAAATGGTGGTGGTGTCGGTGGTGTATACGGGCGAACCTGCCATCGGAAATGTCTTGCCGCTGGACGAAATGGGCATGCTGTACCTTGGCGCGGAAAGCTACACCGTCTGGCCGCTGGATCAGACCATCAGCATCGGCAACTCTTTGGCCGCTGCCCCGATCGGCAATGTGAACGAACCTTTGGTCAATGTGAATGTTTATTCGGCCCGCCTGACCGATGACAACAACCTGCTGGATTGCGGCATCGTCGATGGCCCGACCGACGCGATGTCAAAATCGACGCAAGAGATTGCCTGCAAGCTGCTTGGTGGCTAACCGCCCCGCGCTTTAGGCCTTGTCGCGCACCTTCATGGCGTTGTTCTGGCCCTGAAACACCTCGAACCGGCCGGTTTTGCGCAAAAGATCCGACAGTTTGGCCGACCCATAGCTGCGCGGGTCAAAATCGGGATGCAGTTGCGTGATCACCTGCCCCAACTGGCCCAGCGAATAATCGTCCTGATCGGGGTCGATCTTTTTCATCGCATCGCGAATGAACGGAATCGCCTTGGCGGGCGGTTCTTTTACCGCCGCAGGCTCTGGCTTGCCGGGCTTGGGTTCGGCCACCGCCGGTTCCGACCCCGACACGATGTTTTCAATGAACACAAAGCGATTGCAGACCTTGCGCAGCGATTCCGGCGTTTTCGCTTCGCCAATGCCGATCACCTGCAAGCCATCTTCGCGGATACGGCTGGCCAAGCGGGTGAAATCGCTGTCCGACGACACCAGCACAAAGCCATCAACCTTGCCCGCGTGTAAAATATCCATCGCATCGATCACAAGGCCAATGTCGCTGGCGTTCTTGCCTTTGGTGTTGGCCGATTGCTGGTGCATCACCAGCCCCAGATCGCGCGCCGCTTCTTTCCATTGGCTTAGCG
Organism: Pseudorhodobacter sp.; assembly: GCA_024641255.1. GTDB lineage: Bacteria > Pseudomonadota > Alphaproteobacteria > Rhodobacterales > Rhodobacteraceae > Cypionkella. Next base: position 391 of record JAHEDL010000348.1, on the reverse strand, counting down.
CCTGGCTGGACCAATCGCCATAAACCCGCCGCAACGACGGTTCGCCAAAGCCTGCGATTTCATCCAGAATAACGCTGGCATGGCGGGCCGGAATGTTGTCGGCGTCGATCAGCACGGCAAGAAAGGGAATGTCTCTGGGCGGCATGGCGGCTCCTTTCTTGTTGTTGTGACGGATTCGCGGCGGCAGCGAAAGGGCGTTCAGGCCAGAAGCTCTGCCGGTTTTGCCGCCAGCACCGCCAACGCGGCAGTAGGCGCGATGCCAAGCAGCAAACCGCGGGCGCCGGCGTTGATCCAAACCTTGGCCGCGGTGCAAACCGACGCCTCTATTGCCACCGGCACCGCCCGCTTTTGGCCAAAGGGCGAAATGCCGCCCACCTTATAGCCGGTCAGC
>JAHEDL010000345.1 GCA_024641255.1 Pseudorhodobacter sp. | reverse complement strand
GGCGTCGGCCTTGGAAAACGGCGATCTGATCTGCGAATTCAAGCGGTCGACGATGGTTTCGGACCGTGCGCCGCTGGATTACTGGCGCGATGAAAACGCACCGGTGGGCTATTTGCCAAAGGCCTGAAGCGGAAGCATGGGCGCGGACCGTATCCGCGCCCGCCGGTTGTTATTGCAGATCGGCAAAAGCCGTTTGCAGGCGTTTTACCGCCTCGACCACCACGGCGCGCGGGGTGGCCAGATTGAAGCGCAAGAAGCTTTCACCACCCGCACCAAACGGCGTGCCATGGTTAGCGGCGATTTTTGCGGCTTTCTGCACCCGATCAATAAATTCTGCCTGCGCCATGCCGGTTCCGGCGAAGTCGACCCAAGCCAGATAGGTGGCCTCTAGCGGCATCGATTTAACGCCGGGAATCTGGTTAACGCCCGCGTCGAAAATTTTGCGATTGCCGTCCAGATAGGCCACCAACGCATCGACCCAAGCCGCACCTTCGGGGGAATAGGCAGCGGTCGCCATGAACAGACCGAAAGAGTTCGGCGAAATGCCCATGGCGTTCATCCGTTCGGCAAAGCGGGCGCGCAGGGTGGGGTCGGCGATGATGACATTGCCGGAATGCGCGCCCGCAATGTTGAAGGTCTTTGTGGTGGCCGTCATCATCACCAACCGATCAGCCAGATCGGGCAGGGTGGCCATGGCCGTGTGCTTTTGCCCCGGCATCACAAGATCGTGGTGGATTTCATCAGATACCAGCAACAGATTGTGGCGTTTGGCGAAATCGGCAACGCCCTGCAGTTCTGCCACCGACCAAACCCGCCCGCCAGGGTTGTGCGGCGAACACAGGATCAACATGGTTTCGCCGCCGGTCATCTGCGCATCCCAGGCGTCGAAATCCATTTCGTAGCGGCCGTTCACAGTGGCCAGTTTGCATTCAACTACCTGCCGCCCGGCGCCTTTGATCACCCGTGCAAAGGCGTGATAAACCGGGGTCAGCAACACCACGCCATCGCCGGGTTTGGTAAACGCATCGATGCACATTGCGGTGCCGTTCACCAAGCCATGCGTGGTAAAGATATGCTCGCGTGCCACATCCCAATTGTGGCGGGTTTTCATCCACCAGCGGATCGCATCCAGATATTCGGCGTCATCGCCATAATAGCCGTAGACGCCGTGCTGCAGCATGCCTTCCAGCGCGCGCTGCACGCAGGCGGGCGGGCGGAAATCCATGTCGGCCACCCACATCGCGATACCGTCTTTGGCCGGAACGCCGTAGAAGGGTTCCATAGAATCCCATTTGACGGAATGGGTGCCAAGCCGGTTGATTTGCGTGTCGAAGTCCATGTTCTGCCTGCGTTGTTGGGTCTATAGTTCTAGATAGCGGCAATAATTCGGGAAATCTTACCTAATATGTAGCGTATTTCGGTAAATTTATCCAATTATATGTTAAATTTCGGGAAATATTTTTATCCATCGCGTCGGATTTGTTGCGCGCCGCTGTTTTCACCTCCCTCTTGCACCAATGCCCCCCGCGCCGTAAATCCCAAACATGATCCGCGATATATTGATCCATCCCGACCCGCGCCTGAAAAAGCCCTGCGAGCAGATCGCAGCGCCAACGGCAGAGATTGCGCAAATTGCGGCCGACATGCTGGAAACCATGTATGACGCGCCGGGCATTGGCCTTGCCGCGCCCCAGATCGGCGTGATGAAGCGGCTGATCGTGATGGATTGCATCAAAGATGGCACGCCGGAGCCGATGGTTCTGCTGAACCCGGAAGTTACCTGGTCTTCGGAAGATCTGTCGACCTATGAGGAAGGCTGCCTGTCGATCCCCGATCAATACGCCGATGTAAAACGCCCGGCCGCAGTGACGGTGCGTTGGATGGCGCTGGATGGCAGCGCGCAAGAACGCACGTTTCACGGCCTTTGGGCCACCTGCGTGCAGCACGAAATCGACCATTTGGACGGCAAGCTGTTCATCGACTATCTTGGCCCGCTGAAGCGGCAGATGATCACGCGCAAGATGGAAAAACTGAAACGTGAACGGGCGCGCAGCTGATGGCGGTGCTGCCGATTCTGCGTTGGCCGGATAAACGGTTAACGACTGTTTGTTCGGCAAACATTGCGGACGTGGCGGCTTTGGCGGCGGATATGTTGGACACCATGTATGCGGCCCAAGGCCGTGGCCTTGCGGCGCCGCAAATTGGCAGTCTTACGCGGCTGTTTGTAATGGACGCGACGTGGAAAGCTGGCACGCCTGCGCCGCAGGTGTTTGTGAACCCGGAAATTCTGTGGCGGTCTGCTGAAACTGCCGTCGGTCCCGAAGGCTGTCTGTCATTGCCCGAGATTACGCTGGATATTTCGCGGGCAACATCGGTGAAACTGCGCTGGCAAGATGTGCAAATGGCGGTTCATGAACAGACGTTCACAGGCTTTGCCGCGATTTGCATTCAGCATGAATACGATCATTTGAACGGTGTGCTGACGTTGGATCACCTTGATCCGGCCGCGCGTACCACTGCCGAAAAGGCCCTGCTATGACTGTGCGTCTTTGCCTGCCCTACCCGCATCTGTGCCTTAAGACGCCGGCTGCATCGGTTGATGCCATTACGGATGAGGTCCGGTCGATCTGGGCCGATATGGTTGACACGAT
>JAHEDL010000342.1 GCA_024641255.1 Pseudorhodobacter sp. | reverse complement strand
GATTCGCTGATTTCGGTGGAATGGGCATAGCCCGCCACCTCGCCACGCACCGCGCGCAAACCGAAGCCTTCAGAGGCGTCATAGCTTGCGGTCTTGATGCGGCCATCGTCCAAAACGATGGCTTCCGAGCGTTTGCGTTCAAAAAATAATTCGCCATCATCCGCGCCCGCCGTGGCCGCGCGCAGGGTGGCAAGGGCCGCTGCCTCGTCCAGATGGGTGTCGAACGGGCGAAAGGGGGCGTCGGTCATGTTGGAATCCTTGGGCATTTGCCTTGATCTAGGTCATACGGCGCGGATTTGCCGCACGTTTCTCTTGTCGTATCGCGCCTAATATGGTTTCACGGGCGTCAGAAACAACGGGATTCTGCCCATTCGACGGGCATGGCCGAAAAGGTGGCGTGAAAGCCGCCCTTTGATACGGGAAATGAACATGCGTCTTATGTCCTCTTTCAACGGTTTTGCCGCTGCTGGTCTGGGCCTGCTTCTGCCGGGCGCTGCGCTTGCGCAGGCTTTGGAAGTGGTGGGGGCTCCGGTTCCGGGCGGCACCGAACACCAGCCGGCTGGCACCGATCTGGCTCGCGATCTGCAATGGCTGGATCACACCATCCTGATCATCATCACCGCAATCGTCGTTTTCGTGACGTTGCTGCTGGTGTACATCATGATCCGCTTCAACAAGAAAGCGAACCCGGTTCCGGCCAAGTTCACCCATAACTCGCCGCTGGAAGTGGCATGGACGATTATCCCGATCCTGATCCTTGTGTTCATCGGGTCGTTCTCGCTGCCGGCGCTGTTCAAACAGCAAGAAATTCCGGTGGCAGACATCACCATCAAAGCAACCGGCAACCAGTGGTTCTGGTCGTATGAATACCCCGATCTGGGCATTTCGTTCGACGCGTTCAAACTGGAAAAAGACCAGCTGGAAGCTGCGGGCTACCGCAAGGAAGACTATCTGCTGGCGACCGACAACGCTGTTGTGATCCCGGTTGGCAAGACCATCGTGGTGCAGGTGACCGGTGCGGACGTGATCCACGCTTGGGCAATGCCGGCGTTTGGTGTGATGCAGTCGGGCGTCCCCGGCCGTTTGGGCCAGCTTTGGTTCAAGGCAGACCGCGAAGGCATCTACTTTGGTCAGTGCACCACCCTGTGCGGTAAAGATCACGCTTACATGCCGATCACTGTGAAAGTGGTGTCGCAAGCGGCTTACGACAAGTGGGTTGAGCAGGCCAAGGGCGGCAACTTCCAATTGGCTTCGAACTAAGCCCGCGCTGCAATGACGACCGAGGGCCCCGTCGCGGGGCCTTCGCTTTACCAGAAAGCCAGGACGAAATGACCGATATCCGGTCCTTTGATACGCCGAAAGACGCAGGGTTTGGCGATTACGTGCAGCTGTTGAAGCCGCGCGTGATGTCGCTTGTGGTGTTCACCGCGATGGTCGGCCTTTTGGTCGCGCCGGTGCGGTTGCATCCGGTCGAAGCCTTTACCGCGATTTTGTTCATTGCGCTGGGGGCAGGGGCCTCTGGGGCGCTGAACATGTGGTGGGATGCCGACATTGACGTGATCATGCGCCGCACCAAGGGCCGCCCGGTTCCGGCCGGTATGGTCGAGGCCGGCGAAGCCCTTGCGGTTGGCTTGGCGCTGTCGGGTATTTCGGTGGTGATGCTGGCGCTGGCCACCAACATCTTGGCTGGCGCGTTGTTGGCCTTTACGATTTTCTTCTATGCCGTGGTCTATTCGATGTGGCTGAAGCGGTCGACGCCGCAGAACATCGTGATCGGTGGCGCGGCCGGTGCCTTCCCGCCGATGATCGGCTGGGTGGCCGCAACCGGATCGGTTTCGATGGAAGCCGCTTTGATGTTCATGTTGATCTTCATGTGGACGCCGCCGCACTTCTGGGCGCTGGCGCTGTTCATGAATGAAGACTATTCGAAAGCTGGCGTGCCGATGCTGACGGTGACGCATGGCAAGAAAGTGACGCGCAATCATGTGCTTGGCTACACGATTGCCCTTATTCCGTTTGCGGTTGCTTTGGGCTTCACCTCGATTGGCGGGCCGGTTTATCTGACGGTATCGGCGCTGTTGAACCTAGAGTTCCTGCGTGGCGCATACCGGATCTGGAAACGCGACGAAGTGGTCGCCGAGGCAGACAAGTACAAGGTTGAAAAGTCGGTGTTCCGCTTTTCGCTGCTGTATCTATTCCTGCATTTTGGCGCGCTCTTGGTCGAGGCTGTGTTGCACGGCCAAGGAATGGGAAGCTGGTAATGGCGTTCAAACCCGAACATGAGATGCATCGCCGTCGCTTTTCGCGCAATGTTGGCGTTGGCATAGCCTTGGGCTGCTTTGTGGCGCTGGTTTTCGCGCTGACGGTGGTCAAGGTGAAGAATGGCGACATGATGCACGCCAATGATGCGCCGGGCCTGCTTGGGTCGACCCAGCCGATCGTTCCGGCACCTGCTCCGGCGACAAACCCATGACTCCGCAGAAGAAAATGGCAACCGGGCTGGTTGGTGTGGCAGCGGTGATGCTGTCGCTCAGCTTTGCGGCTGTGCCGTTTTACAATTGGTTCTGCAAGACCACCGGCTATGCCGGCACGACATCGGTGTCGGACAAGGCCGCCGACGAGGTGCTGCCGCAGGTGATAAAGATTCGCTTCGA
>JAHEDL010000334.1 GCA_024641255.1 Pseudorhodobacter sp. | reverse complement strand
ATTTCGTGCTGATGTTCTGGGGGCTGCAAACGGCGGCGGCGGTGCCGACGGCCGCGGTTTTTACGCTGACACCCGTAATGGCGGCGGGGTTTGGTTGGCTGCTGCTGGGGCAAGTGACCACGGCGCGGATGGTAACAGCGCTGACGATTGGTGCGGCGGGGGCGTTGTGGGTGATTTTTCGCGGCGACCCGGCGGCGCTGCTGCGGTTAGAGGTGGGGCGCGGCGAAGTGATCTATTTCTTCGGCTGTATCGCGCATGCGGTGTATGCGCCGATGGTGCGCAAGTTGAACCGTGGCGAATCGGCCTTGGTGTTTACCTTTGGCACCATGCTGGCCGGGTTTGTTTTGCTGTGCCTGTGGGGGTGGCGCGATGTGCTGGCCACCGACTGGACCGCGCTGCCGGCGATTGTGTGGATCTGTCTGGTGTATGTGGCGGTGGCGGCGTCTTCGATGACCTTCGTGTTGCTGCAATTTGCCACGCTGCGGCTGCCCAGCGCCAAGGTGATGGCCTATACCTATCTGGTGCCAAGCTGGGTTATCCTGTGGGAGCTGGCGCTTGGCCGCGCGGCGCCGCCGCCAACGGTGCTGGTGGGGGTCGCGCTGACGGTTCTGGCGCTGGTACTGCTGTTGAAAGATGAGGCAGCCTGAGCCGGATGTTTTGGGCAGTGGCCGCGTTTCCGCTAGTGACATGTTAGCGCTAATGGCTAGTATCCGCGCCAAATAACGGGGGGTTTTGATGTATATTGGGCTTGATCTTGGCACCTCGGGGCTGAAGGGCATTTTGATGGACGAAAGCCAGCGCGTGCTGGCCGAAGCCACCGCGCCGCTGACGGTGCAGCGCCCTGCCGAGGGCTGGTCAGAGCAAAACCCCGCCGACTGGATCGCCGCCTGTGAAACCGTGCTGGGCAAGCTTGCGGCGCAGGGTTTGGGCGCGGTGAAGGGCATCGGGCTGTCGGGGCATATGCATGGCGCGACGCTGGTGGACAGCGCCGATCAGGTGCTGCGGCCGTGCATTTTGTGGAACGACACCCGCAGCCACGCCGAAGCGGCGGCGCTGGATGCGCGGCCCGAATTCCGCGCGCTGTCGGGCAATATCGTGTTTCCGGGCTTTACCGCACCCAAGCTGGATTGGCTGCGCAAGCATGAACCGGATGTCTGGGCGAAAGTGGCGAAGGTGCTGTTGCCCAAGGATTACTTGCGGCTGTGGCTGACTGGCGAGCATGTCGCCGAAATGTCGGATGCGGCGGGCACGGCCTGGCTGGATACCGGCAAGCGCGACTGGTCGGACAGTTTGCTGGCGGCTTGCGGGCTGACACGGGCGCAGATGCCACGGCTGGTGGAAGGGTCGGAGGTGTCGGGCGTGGTGCGGCCCGATCTGGCGGCGCGTTGGGGCCTGCCTGCAGGCGTTGTGGTGGCGGGTGGCGGCGGCGACAACGCGGCGTCGGGCGTGGGTGTGGGCGTGGTGCGCGCGGGCGAAGCCTTTGTGTCGCTGGGCACCAGCGGCGTGCTGTTTGCCGCCAATGACGGCTATCAACCCGATCCGGCGACAGCGGTGCATACGTTCTGCCACGCGCTGCCGAACACCTGGCACCAGATGGGCGTTGTTCTGGCCGCGACCGATGCGCTGAACTGGTATGCGCGGCTGGTTGGTCAGGATGCAGCGGCGCTGACAGGTGAGTTGGGCGCGTTGCAGGCGCCCGGCAAAACCACCTTCCTGCCCTATCTGGGCGGCGAGCGCACACCGCTGAATTCGGCCGCCATTCGTGGGGCATTTACCGGTTTGGAACATATCACCGACCGGCAAGCGGGCACCCGCGCCGTACTGGAAGGCGTAACGTTTGCCTTCCGCGACTGCCGCGATGCTTTGGCGGCCACCGGCACCAAGCTACAGCATTTGCTGGCGGTTGGGGGCGGATCGCGGTCTGACTATTGGCTGAAAGCCATTGCGACGGCGCTGGATTGCCCGGTGCATCTGCCGGTGGCGGGTGACTTTGGCGGTGCCTTTGGTGCTGCCCGCCTTGGCCTGATGGCCGCAACCGGCGTTGGCGCCGAAATTGCCACCCTGCCGCAAATTGCCCGCGTGGTAGACCCCGACCCCAGCCTTAAAGACGCATTCGACGCGGGCCATGCCCGCTATCGTGCCGCACAAACCGCGATCAGGAGCCTTGCATGAGCGACTTTTTCAAAAACATCCCTTCGATCAGCTACGAAGGCCCGGATTCAACCAATGAATTTGCCTTTCGGCACTACAACCCCGACGAAGTGATTCTGGGCAAGCGGATGGAAGATCATCTGCGGTTTTCGGTGGCCTATTGGCACAGCTTTGCCTGGCCGGGCGGTGACCCGTTTGGCGGCCAAACCTTTGAGCGGCCGTGGTTCGGCGAAACCATGGCGCTGGCCAAGCTGAAGGCCGATGTGGCGTTCGAGATGTTCGATATTCTGGGCACGCCGTTCTATGCCTTCCACGATGCCGACGCCCGCCCCGAAGGTGCTACCTTTGCCGAAAGCCTGCGCAACCTTGAGGAAATCGTTGATTACCTTGCAGAAAAGCAAGCAAGTCATAAGGCCAAGCTGCTGTGGGGCACCGCCAACCTGTTCAGCCACCGTCGCTTTATGTCGGGGGCGGCAACCAACCCGGACCCCGAAGTTTACGCCTATTC
>JAHEDL010000317.1 GCA_024641255.1 Pseudorhodobacter sp. | reverse complement strand
ACGATGGACGTGCTCGAGGCGCTGGCAAAAGGCCAAGGCCCCGCGCAAGCCCTGCTGGCGCTTGGCTATTCGGGCTGGGGCCCCGGCCAGCTAGAGGCTGAAATTGCCCGTAATGATTGGCTAACCGTCGATCCCGACATGGCGCTGATCTTTGCCGAGAATGACGCCACAAAATGGGGCGGAGCGCTGCGCGGCATGGGCATCGACCCGCTGTCGCTGTCGGCCACTGCAGGCCGCGCCTAAGGCTTCGGCTTATCGTCCCAATCTTTCATCAATATCCGATTGGCATCGCCGGTCGGGTCATCAAACTGCTTGGTCTTCATCGCCCAGATAAACGCCACCAGCCCAAAGCCGCCCAATATCAGCGATACCGGAATCAGAATCGACAGGATTTCCATTACTTCAGCCTCAGCGCGTTCAGCGATACCGTAATTGACGACAAAGACATCGCCAAGGCCGCCGCCAGCGGCGTGGCAGACCCTACCAAAGCCAACGGCACCGCGATCACGTTATAGGCTGCCGAAATCCCAAAATTTTCAATCATCCGCCGCGTTGCCTGCCGTGCGATCCGCGTCGCATCGCCAATAGGCGCCATATCCTGCCCCAACAGCACGATGTCAGAGGCCGTGCGGGCCGCGTCCAACGCCGTCGCGGGCGAAATCGAAACATGCGCCGCGGCAAGGGCGGCCGTGTCGTTCAAACCATCCCCCACCATCAGCACCTTACGCCCCGCGCCCGTCAACTCACGCACCAGCGCCACTTTTTCCGCCGGCAGCGCCCCGGCGATCCAGTCTTCAATACCAAGCCGCGCCGCCAGATTGGCCACCGCGCCTTCGGCATCGCCCGAAATCAGCCGGATGTGCTTGCCCTGCGCCTTCAACGCCGCAATCGCGCTTTCCGCGCCGGGCCTGATCCGGTCGGCAAAGGCGAAAGCCCGGCTTGACCCACCCGCACTTAGATAGGTCGCGGTCACATCCAACGGCTCTGCGCCACACCAAGCCGCACGACCAAGCCGCACCACCTGCCCCTTCCAGACCCCTTCCACGCCATAGCCCGGAACTTCGTGCAGATCGCCAACCTCTGCCGCAGCAATGCCTTGCGCCCGCGCCGCGTCGGCCAAAGCCACCGCCAACGGATGCGAAGACCCTGCCGCCAGCGCCGCCGCCACCTCAATCGCGGCCCGCGGATGATCGGCAAAGTTCGTAGGCTCTGGCGCGCCCATCGTCAGGGTGCCGGTCTTGTCAAACACCACCGTATCCACCTGCGACAACCGTTCCAGCGCAGTGCCATGCTTGATCAGCAACCCCTTGCGAAACAGCTTGCCCGATGCCGCCGTCACCACCGCAGGCACCGCCAACCCCAAGGCGCAAGGACAGGTAATGATCAGCACAGCCGCCGAGATATTGACCGCAAAGCGCACATCGCCGCCGGTCTTCCACATCCAGAAACCAAAGGCGCTGAATGACATCAAATGCACCAGCGGCGAATACCAACTGGCCGCGCGTTCGGCCAAAGTGGTGTATTTCGTCTTGGCGCTTTCCGCCACCGCCACCAAATCCGCCATCCGGTGCAAAGAACTGTCGCGCCCCGCCGCCGTGACCCGCAACACCAGCGGCCCGGTCAAATTCACCTCGCCCGCCGAAACAACGGTGCCAACGCCCGCAAACACCGGCAGGCTTTCCCCGGTCAGCAAGCTGCGATCCACTTCCGACGCGCCCTCGGCAACAACGCCATCCACCGGCATCCGGCCCCCCGGACGCACCCGCACCAGATCGCCTGCAATCACTTCGGAAATCGGCCGCACCACTTCTTCGCCGTCCACCAGAACCACCGCGCGCGGCACTTCCAGCGCAGCCAGCTCTTCCGCAGCAGACCGCGCCACCGCACGGGTGCGATGGTCAAGATATCGGCCCAACAGCAAGAAAAAGCACAGCATCACGGCGGCATCAAAATAGGCGTGGTGCCCGGATTTGATGGTTTCAAACAGCGATATGCTTGACGCCAAAATCAGCGCCAAAGAAATCGGCACATCCATACCCAGCCGACCAACCCGCAACGCCGCCCAAGCCGATTTGAAAAACGGCTGACCGGCAAAAATCACCGTCGGAATGGCAATCATGCCAGAAATCCAGTGGAACATGTCGCGGGTGGCGCCTTCGGCCCCCGACCACACCGCCACCGACAGCAGCATCACGTTCATCATCGAAAAGAACGCAACGCCCAAGCGCATCAACAATTCGCGGCCTTGCTTGTCGGTTTCGGTTGCCGACAGCAGCCCCGGATCAAGCTCATGCGCCTCATAGCCGACGCCTTTCAGCACCTCGATCAGCTGTGGTGCGGTGACGTCAGGCGACGCTTCGACCGAAACGCGCTTCATCGTCAGGTTAACCCGCACCGAATCGACGCCCGGCACCGCTTGCACCGCCTGCTCGACCGTCGAAATACAGGCCGCGCAATGCGCCGTCGGCAAAGACAGCATCAGCCGCGCATGGGCTTCGGCCCCCGCCGCCAGCGCAACCGCAGAGGGCGTCACCACACAAGCCGGACAAGCAGCCATTCCCGGCTGCTCGACCTCAAACTCTTGCTGGATTGGCCCCGCGATGGTCATGCCTTAGCCTTTCACGAACAGATTAAGCCGCTGCCGGAACGGCGTGCCGTCGCCAGCGC
>JAHEDL010000316.1 GCA_024641255.1 Pseudorhodobacter sp. | reverse complement strand
GCCTCGGCCTGCCCCATCGGCCAAAGCCCCGCCAAACCGGCAAGCCGCAGGCCAATCACCATCTGCGATTCCAGCGCAATCGCGCTTGCCTCGACCGCTGCGGGCAGAAAATCAAAAGGGGTCGGCAGACGCATGGCATTCTCCTGCAAGCAAGCAGCGACCATGACGGCAAAAAGCCACCGATGAAAGCCCTGATCACCCGCAATGCGACCAAAGCACAAAGGCTGCCTCTGGAATCCGCGCCCCCTTTGCGCTAAGCGCAAGGCATGACCCAAAGCCTCACGCTTCGCCGCCCCGATGATTGGCACCTGCACCTGCGCGACGGCGCAATGCTGAAAGGTGTCCTGCCCGAAACTGCACGCCATTTCGCCCGTGCGATCATCATGCCAAACCTTGTGCCGCCAGTGGTGACAGGCGCACAGGCGGCAAGCTATCGCGACCGCATCCTTGCGGCGTTGCCGAAGGGCGCAAGCTTTGAACCACTGATGACGTTGTATCTGACCGAAGGCACCGACGCCGTCGACGTGACAGCCGCCGCCGTGTCGGGTCTGGTGAAAGCGGTAAAGCTATATCCCGCAGGCGCCACCACCAATTCGCATTCTGGCGTGACCGATTTCAGCAAGGTGCAAGGCGTGCTGGAAAAGATGGCAGAAATCGGCCTGCCCTTGTGCCTGCACGGTGAAGTCACTGACCCATCGGTTGACATCTTTGACCGCGAAGCCGTGTTCATCGACACCGTGCTGGACCCGCTGCGCCGCCGTATTCCCGGTTTGCGCGTAGTAATGGAACATATCACCACCGAAGAGGGCGTCGCCTACGCCCGCGCTGGCGGCCCCGACCTTGCGGCCACCATCACCACCCATCACCTGATCATCAACCGCAACCACATCTTGGCTGGCGGCATCAAGCCGCATTACTACTGCCTGCCCGTCGCCAAACGCGAAAAGCACCGGCTTGCCTTGCGGGCCGCTGCCACCTCGGGCGAGGCGCGGTTCATGCTGGGCACCGATTCTGCGCCGCATGTCGACGCGCTGAAAGAACATGCCTGCGGTTGCGCTGGCTGCTTTACCGCCACCAACACCATGCCGCTTCTGGCGCATGTGTTCGAAGAAGAAAACGCGCTGGATCGGCTGGAAGCCTTCACCAGCCTGAACGGCCCCGCCTTCTACCGGCTGCCCGCCAATGAAACCCGCCTAACCTTGGTCAAACACGAACTGCCCCAGACCTTCCCGGAAAAGATCTTCACCGAAGCTGGGCCGGTCACCGTCTTCAACCCCGGCTTCCCCGTGCATTGGCACGTGGAAAGCTGATTTCATCTTGGCAAAAATATCCCCGCCGGAGGCTCCTGTGGCCAATCACGGATGCTCCGCGGGGGATATTTAGACCAAGATGAAGCCCGCAAACCCTTGAACAGGACCACGCCATGATCCCGACCGCCTTCCCCCCCCGCGAAGAAATCGCCCGCCTGACCGCCCGCGCGCTGTTGGAAATCAAAGCGGTGCATTTCAACGCCGAAACCCCGTTTACGCTGGCGTCGGGCCTGCCCAGCCCGACCTATATCGACTGCCGCAAGCTGATTTCTTATCCGCGCATCCGGTCAACCTTGATGGATTTCCTGACTGTCACCGTGATGCGCGACGCCGGGTTTGAGGCGTTTGACAACATCGCAGGCGGCGAAACCGCCGGTATTCCGTTTGCCGCCTTGGTGGCCGAACGGATGGCGCTGCCGATGACCTATGTGCGCAAAAAGCCAAAAGGCTACGGCCGCAACGCCCGGATCGAAGGCGCGATGACGCCCGGCCAGCGCGTGCTGTTGGTCGAGGATCTGACCACCGATGGCGGGTCGAAACTGTCATTCGTTGATGCGATCCGCGAAACCGGCGCCAGCTGCGCCCACACTGCGGTGATCTTCTATTACGGCATTTTTCCCGAAACCACCCAGCGCCTTGCCGATCATGGCGTGGCACTGCATCACCTTTGCACCTGGTGGGACGTTCTGGCCGAAGCCCGCGCGCAAGGCGCGTTTGACGCCAAGACCCTGGCCGAAGTCGAGGTGTTCCTGAACGATCCGCGGGCTTGGCAGGCGGCGCGCGGCGCAAAATAAGCCGTGCAATTTCTGGGGATCAGCCTGTGGAGGGCGTGGGGATAACCCCGCGCCCGAATCGTGATATTGGTGGAAAGATGCACAAGCTGCCGCCAGATATGGTAGGCTTGCGGCTGATCTACCGCGAAATCCCGACTCGCGGCAGGCTTATCCACAAAGTTTTCCCGGTTTGCACCACAGCGGCGAAACCGGGTAGGACAGCAGCCTGAACCTTCGAGGATGCCGATGAACGAAGTCGCCACAATCCGCCCGATGCTTCCCGCCACGGCCCCGAATTCTGACGGCGACGTGCTGCCGCATAACATCGAAGCCGAACAGCAATTGCTGGGCGCGATCCTGACCAACAACGATGTCTATGACCGGGTATCGTCGCTGGTGAAGCCAGAGCATTTTTTCGACCCGGTCCATCAGCGCATCTATGAACGCGCAGCGGCGCGTATTCAGAAAAACGCGCTGGCCTCGCCGGTGACGCTAAAGCCGTTCTTTGAAGATGACGATGGGCTGAAAGAGCTTGGCGGTCCGGCCTATCTGGTGCGTTTGGCGGGCGCGGCGATTTCGGCCTATGCCGCGCGCGATTACGCGCAAATGATCTACGACCTTGCGGTGCGCCGCGAATTGATCGCGCTGGGTCGCGACATTTCGGCCAAGGCGGCAAAGGTGGAAATCCACTCGGAGCCGAAAGAGCAGATTATCGAAGCCGAACAGCGGCTTTACAAACTGGGCGAACAGGGCGTTGCCGAACGCGGCTTTCAGTCCTTCCTGAAAGCCGTCACAGATGCGGTGAACGTCGCCAACGCCGCCTATCAACGCGACGGCGGTTTGGCTGGGATTTCGACCGGGCTTGTCGATCTGGATAAAAAGTTGGGCGGTCTGCATCCGTCTGACTTGCTGATCCTTGCGGGGCGCCCGTCGATGGGCAAAACCTCGCTTGCCACCAACATCGCCTTCAATATCGTCAAAGCCTACAAACGCGGGCGCACCCATGACGGCAGCGAAGGTGCGGTCGAAGGTGGGGCGGTGGGATTTTTCAGCTTGGAAATGAGCGCGGAACAATTGGCCGCGCGTATTCTGTCCGAAGCCTCGGAAGTGCCGTCAGAACAAATTCGCCGAGGCGATATGACCGAACAAGAATTCCGCCGCTTTGTCGAAGCCGCGAAATCGCTGGAAAGCTGCCCGCTTTACATTGATGACACCCCCGCCCTGCCAATCAGCCAAGTTGCGGCGCGCGCCCGCCGCCTGAAGCGGACGCACGGGCTGGATGTGCTGGTGATCGACTATTTGCAGCTGCTGAAAGGGTCGTCGAAAGATGGCAACCGCGTGCAAGAAGTGTCTGAAATCACTCAAGGTTTGAAGGCGATTGCAAAAGAGCTGAACATTCCGGTGATCGCGCTGTCGCAGCTGTCGCGTCAGGTTGAAAGCCGCGAAGACAAGCGCCCACAACTTTCCGACCTGCGGGAATCCGGGTCGATCGAGCAGGACGCCGACGTGGTGATGTTCGTCTACCGCGACGAATATTACAAAGAACGCGAAAAGCCCGGCGATCATGAATTGGAAAAGATGGCGCAGTGGCAGTCAGTGATGGAACAGGTGCATGGTAAGGCCGAAGTCATCATCGGCAAGCAACGCCACGGTCCGATCGGTTCGGTGGAACTGTCGTTCGAAGGCCGCTTCACCCGCTTTGGCAACCTTGCCAAACCGTGGCAAGGCAGTGGCGGCGGCGACGTCGGGTTCTAAGGCCCGCCTGTTTCACCACCACATTCAGTAGCGCGCCTGACGGCGCAAGACTTTTGTCTCGCCTCTGCGCAACGCGCAGCGGCTCGGGCGTGCCTTCGGCGAGAGTATTTTTCAAAAGAGCAAGCGACAAGGATTTGCTCTTTTGAAATACTCCCCCCGGAGGGGCCACCGCTGTTGCAGGTGCCCGGCCTGAAGGTCGCGCCGCAGGAGCGCGGTCGAGCGGAGGCTCGATGCCTCCCGAGATCGCTTCTACGCAATGTCGCAAACAGACGGGACCGCGAGTGATGCCATGCCTAGACAAAGGCTCACCTTCGGCACAAGGCTCGTTATGACATCGCAAATTCTTACCCCTGTCGCGCGCCCGCTGATCGGTGTGGCATTCATGCTGGGCGCGATGGCCAGTTTGCCGTTGATCGACGTCTTCGCCAAGTTTCTAGGCCAGCAAGATGTGCCGGTGCTGCAAATTGTCTGGGCGCGGCTTGGCTTTGGTGCAGTTCTGACGCTGCCGTTTGCGCTGCGCTATGGCGGACCCAAGCGGTTGATCCCGGATCGCCCGATCTATCACAGCTTTCGTGCCGTGTTTCTGATCATGGCGACGTTCAGCTTCTTTCTGTCGCTGAAATTTCTGCCGATTGCCGATGCGCTGGCGATCTTCTTTGTGCAGCCGTTGGTGGTGACCATCCTGTCGGCGCTTGTTCTGAAAGAGCGTGTCGGCCCGCGGCGCTGGGCGGCGGTGGCGGTGGGGTTTGTCGGCACTTTGATCATCATTCGCCCCGGGCTGGTGGCTTTGAACCCCGGCAGCCTGTTGGCTTTGGTGGCGGGCACCTTCCTTGCGATTTATTTTGTGATGACGCGGCGGATTTCCGGGCAGGCACCGGCGATGCTGACGACATTTCAGACCAATGCGGTGGGCGCGCTGTTGCTAAGCTGCGCTATGCCCGTGGTTTGGCACGTGCCGTCGGCAACGCAATGGCTGATGTTTGCTGGCCTTGGCGGCATCGCCACCTTCGGGCATTTCCTGATCGTGCGGGCCTATGACCATGCCGAAGCCTCGCTGCTAGCGCCGCTGGCCTATACCGAAATGGTGGTGGCCACCTTTGTCGGATGGTGGTTTTTCGGCGACTTTCCCGATACTTACACCTTTCTTGGTGTGGCGGTTCTGCTGGGCTGCGCCGCCTATATCTCGCTGGCAGAGCGTAGCCGCGCCAGCGATGGTGAGCATCCTTAAGCGCCCGCTGCCACCACCGCCGCCGCCGCCGCCAAGCCGCCTGCGCCGTGCGGAATGTTCAGCGCCAGCATTCCGGCTTCCATCACCGCCAAAGCGCCAAGCGTCATATGGGCGTTGACATGCCCCATATGCGCGACCCGCAAAAAGCCATGATAGGCGGGTTCTGATGGGGCGGCCATGCCAAGCCCGATGCCCAAGGTCACGCCAGCGTGGGTTTCGCACCATTCACGCAAGCGGGTGGCATGTGGCGCGCCAAAGCGGGCCGCCGTCACCGACCGGCCGCGATGCGCCGGGTCGGCCACGTTCAGCCCAATGTCGGGATTGCCCGCCGCCCAGCAATCAAACGCCGCCCATACTGCCCGCGCCAGCACGTCATGGCGGTGCCAGACCTGCGGCAAGCCTTCTTCCTTAATCATCGTCAACGCTTCGCGCAGGCCAAAAAGATGATGCGTCGGGGCGGTGCCATCCCAAATCTGCCAGAACTCGGTGGCATCGGCGCGCGGCAGCCAATCCCAATACGGGGTTTTCAAGTCGCTGCCCGCCGTCGCCGCCCGCGCTTTGGCGTTAAACCAGACAAAGCCGATGCCCGGCGGCGTCATCAGGCCCTTTTGGCTGGCGGCAACCGTCACATCGGCCCCCCAGTCATCCATCCGGTATTCATCGCACCCCAAGGAGGCAATACAGTCGACCGCCAGCAGCGCATCATGCCCCGCCACATCGATCACCGCCCGTAAGGCCGCAATATCGGTGCGGATGGTCGAGGCTGTATCGACATGCGTGGTCAGCACCGCCTTGATGCGGCCCTCGCGGTCTGCCCGCAGCGCCGCCTCTACCCGCGCCATATCAACCGGGGCGGATTTGCCGAAATCCAGCACCTCAACCTCGATCCCCATCGCCCGCGCCGATGCCGATGCCGCCCAAGACAGGCCAAACTGCCCAACGGCCAGCACCAGCGCCTTGTCACCGCGCGAAAACAGGTTGGCATTTGCGGCTTCCCAGATCGCGTGGCCGTTGCCGATATAAGCGGCCACATCGCCGGTGGTGCCCGCCAAGGCCTTCAGATCGGGCCAAAGCGACGAAACCAGATCATGTAGTCCGCCTTCATAAATGTTGGGCGAGGCGCGGTGCATCGCCGCCAGCACGCGGTCGGGCATGACCGAGGGGCCGGGAATGGCAAGATAAGGGCGACCGTTGGCAAGGCTCATCAAAAGCTCCATCACTTTGTCTGACATGGCTATCTGGCGGCCCTGCAGGCGTCAATCCACACCGCCCCCGTGCTTGCCCTTCTTGCGCCGTCAAGATAAACCCGTCGCCTGATCGGCAACTGAAAGAACCCCTCTCGTGTCCAATCGCAAGCAAAGCCTGTTCCCGCGGTTCTGGTCTGGCTATCTGCGCCCGCATCTGTGGGGCATCTTGCTGGCGCTGGTGCTGATGATCGTTGAAGGATCGGCGCTTGGCGGCCTGTCTTACCTGCTAAAGCCGTTGTTCGACGTGGTATTTTCCCCCGGCGGTGAAGTCGCGCTTTATGGCGTTGGCTTTGGCATACTTGGGCTGTTTACGACGCGCGCCTTTACCGTGGTTGCCTCGCGCACGCTGATCTGGTCGATCTCGCAGAAAGTTTCGGCTGCGATGCAGGGCAATTTGCTGCGCCATCTGCTGACGCTGGACAGCGGCTTTTTCCAGTCAAACCCGCCCGGCGTGCTGATCGAACGGGTGCAAGGCGACACGCTGGCGGTGCAAGGCATCTGGTCCAGCCTGCTGACCGGCGTTGGCCGCGATCTGTTGGGGCTTGTCACGCTGTTTGCGGTGGCAATTTCGATCGACCTGCGTTGGACGCTGGCCGCGCTGATTGGCGCGCCGCTGCTGATACTGCCTGCGTCCTTGCTGAAACGCTATGTGCGGCGCAAATCCAATCAGCTGCGCGAACAAGCCGGGCAACGCGCCACCCGGCTGGACGAGATTTTTCACGGGATTCAGGCCGTCAAGCTGAACCGGATGGAAGACTATCAGACCGCGCGCTTTCGCAACGTGCTGAATTCGATCCGCCGGGCCGAGGTGAAATCGGTGTTGGGTCGGTCTTTGATGCCGGGCATGATCGATCTGGTCACCGGGATCGGCTTTTTCGCGGTGCTTCTGATGGCGGGCAATGAAATTGCGTCGGGGCGGCGCACCACGGGCGATTTCATGTCGTTCTTCACCGCGATGTCGCTGACCTTTCAGCCACTGCGCCGCTTGGGCGAAATGGCGGGCACCTGGCAGGTTGCCTCGGCCAGCCTGGAACGGATCTATGCGCTGTTTGACACCGCACCAGCATATCCGCGCCCGGCGCAAAGCGTGGTGCAGCCCGCCGCTGGCGCGCCGGAAATCCGGTTTGAAGCGGTGACATTTTCGCATGGCGATGCCCCGGTGTTGCGCGGCCTGTCATTTACCGCCGAAGCCGGTCAAACCACCGCTTTGGTCGGCGCATCGGGTGCGGGCAAATCGACGGTGTTTCATCTGCTGACCGGTCTGCTTGAACCGGCCAGCGGTCAGATCCAGATCGGCGGCGTTGCGGCATCCAGGCTTAGCCTTGCCGATCAACGCAAGCTTTTCGCCACCGTCACCCAGGATTCCGCGCTGTTTGACGAAACCTTGCTGGAAAACGTGGTGCTTGGCCGTCCGATCAGCGATGAGGTCCGCGACAAAGCCCTGGACGCCGCCCATGTCACCGATTTTCTGCCAGCCCTTCCGGCAGGTCTTGTAACCAAGGTCGGCCCGCGTGGATCGGCGCTGTCGGGGGGGCAGCGGCAGCGGGTCGCCATTGCGCGCGCCTTGGTACAAGATGCACCGGTGCTGCTGCTGGACGAAGCCACCTCCGCTCTGGATGCGCAATCTGAATCCATCGTGGCCGAAGCCTTGGCACTTGGCAGCAAGGGCCGCACCACGCTGGTTATCGCCCACCGTCTTGCCACCGTGCGCGGCGCTGATAAAATCGTGGTGATAGATCGTGGTCGGGTTGCTGAAGAAGGCAGCCATGATGATCTTCTGGCCCGAGGCGGGCTTTATGCCGGACTTTACCAGCTGCAATTCAAGGATTGAGCCATGGCCGAAACCGCGCCCGACCGCCGCATCTACCAGATCACCGGCAAAGACGCGCTGACGTTTCTGCAAGGCATGGTCAGCAATGATGTGCTGCCGCTGGCGCGCGCCGATGGTATCGTCTGGGCGGCGCTGCTGACACCGCAGGGCAAATATCTGGCTGATTTCTTTATCGTCGCGCAGAACGGCACGGTGATGCTCGATATCAAAGCCAGTATTGCTGATGCCACCGTCAAGCGCCTTTCGATGTATCGCCTGCGCGCCGATGTGCAAATCACCGCCAGCGAGCTGCACATTTCGCGCGGTCTGGGCGACGCGCCGGCTGGCGCGCTGGCCGACCCGCGCCACCCGGCCTTGGGCTGGCGGCTATATGGCACAGCCCTTGGCGCGCCGGCGATAGATTGGGATGCGATCCGGGTTGCGCATTGCATCCCCGAAACCGGCATCGAGCTGATCCCCGATGACAGCTACCTGCTGGAATCCGGCTTTGACCGTCTGCATGGCGTCGATTTCCGCAAAGGCTGCTATGTTGGCCAAGAAGTCACCGCGCGGATGAAACACAAAACCGAACTGAAAAAGGGCCTGGTCACCGTTGGTATCGACGGCAGCGCCACCGTCGGTACCCATATTATGCAGGGCGACAAACCCGCAGGCACGCTCTTTACCCAAAGCGGCGGCAAGGCGATTGCCTATCTGCGCTTTGACCGCACCGAAGGGCTAACCGCAGGCGACGCAAAAATCATGCGCTCCCCCGACATCTCCTGACACAGCGCTGTCAGGAGGGCGCTGCTATCACGGTCTGACCGAAACGCATGAAAGGAAAGACCATGTCCGTCCACCCCGCCAACTACGTCGTCTGGGCCGAAATCCCCGTCTCTGACTTGACCGCATCGCAGGCCTTCTACGAGGCGCTGTTGCAAACCAGAATGAACCGCTGCGAAATGGGCGGCTTTGACATTGTGGATTTCAAACCGGCCAAAGCCGCAACCGGCGTCGCAGGCCACCTGTACGTTGGCACCCCCGCCCCGCGCGGCACCGGGCCAACCGTGCATCTTGCCATCCCCGGCACCGTCGAGGCCGCTCTTGACCGCTGCCGCGCCGCAGGCGGTCAGGTCACAAGCCCGGTCATCGCCATCCCGCCGGGCCGATTTGCCAAGATTGAAGACATCGACGGCAATTCCATCGGCATCTTTGAACCCGCCGCCTGACGGATGCGCCGCGCCGACCGCCTGTTCCAGATCGTTGACCTTCTGCGCCCCGGCCGTCTGACCACCGCAGGCGATCTGGCCGGGCGGTTGGAGGTATCCGAGCGCACCATCTACCGCGACATCGCTGATCTGATCGGATCGGGCGTCCCGATCGAGGGTGCTGCGGGCGCGGGATACCTGATGCGCGCCGGCTATGACCTGCCGCCCTTGATGCTGACCCGCGACGAGGCCTCTGCCCTTGTCGCGGGCGCGCGGATGATGCGCGCTTTCGGCGGCACAATGATGCAGCGCGCCGCAGGCGAAGCGCTGGACAAAATCCTAGCCGTCCTGCCGCCCGACCTGAAAACTCAAGCCACCGAAATGCCACTTTATGCCATTGGCAAGGCCGCCCCTGACCTGTCACCAGATACCCGCGCCCGGCTTGATCAGATCGAAGCCGCCATCACCAACCGCCACGCGCTGGACATCGCTTACGCCCGCGAAGACGGCACCCCTTCGACCCGCCGCATCCAGCCGGGTGTGCTGTTGTTCTGGGGCAAGGTCTGGACCATCGGGGCATGGTGCGACCTGCGGCAAGACTACCGCGGCTTTCGCGTCGATCGGATGGACATTCTGGGCATTGGCCCCACCTTCACCCTGGCCCGCGCGCGCGAAATCGGCCGGGAAATGGACGCGCTGCGCGGGGTGTGAAAAAGGCCACCCCAAGGGATGGCCCAATTTCTTTGTCAACGAAGTTGCCAAGGATATTTATAAAATCCTTGGGCGCGCGTTACGCGCGTTCGGAATATTCCATCAATTCGGTATGCACGATGATATCTTCATCCGGCCCGATGAACGGCGGGATCATGATGCGCACGCCGTTGTCCAAAATCGCCGGTTTGAACGAGTTGGCAGCGGTCTGACCCTTCTGCACCGGCTCGGTTTCAACAACCTTGCATTTTACCTTTTGCGGCAGCGACACGTTAAGCGGCTCTTCACCGTAGTAGTTCACGGTCGCCGTCATGCCATCTTGCAAGAACGGGCGACGGTCGCCCAGCAATTCGGCGTCAATTTCCACCTGCTCATAGGTTTCGGCATCCATGAACACCAAACGGCCGTCGGTCTCATACAAGAATTGCTGGTCTTTGTTTTCCAGCTCTACTTTTTCGACCTTGTCTTCCGAACGGAAGCGTTCGTTCAGCTTGCGGCCATCGCGCAGGTTCTTCAGCTCTACCTGAGCAAAAGCGCCGCCTTTTCCGGGTTTTACATGGTTGACCTTGACCGAAGCCCAAAGCCCCCCGTCATGTTCAATGATGGTACCCGGCTTGATTTCGTTTCCGTTGATCTTCGGCATTTGTGGCAAAACCTTATCAAAAGGTTGAAGAGATTTGAACGGCCCCTATATATCGGGTTCCCGTTCCAAGCAAGACGACTAGATACAGTAGGGTAAATTGCGAGCTATGCGCATAGCGCATGGCAGTTATTCAAAAGATAAACCCCCGAATCATTATCAAATCGTTACAAGCGCGGAACGTCAGGAAAGACAAGAGCAAGAAAAAAGGACAATGTGATGTTGGATACCGTAGACAGCACAGCCTTCAACTTTGAACAAGGCCAACGGGCGCGCAAGCTTTTTGCGGCGGTGGTTTTGGCTGCATTGGACGATGCCATTGCAGACGACAAGAAATATGGCAATGGCCCCGATCAGATCGCCCGTTGGGCGCGGTCGCGCGATGGCCGCGAAGTGCTGTCCTGCGCCGGGATCGACCCGAACGAACGGGTGGTCAAGGGCTTGATGGAATTTGTTTCGAAGGGCGTGCGCACCTCGGTCGCGCTGTCGCGCGAAGAATCCGAACGCCGCCATGCGCTGGAACTGGAACACGCAGAAGCGGCATAATCCGCCGCTTCTTTGCAAACAAAAACGCGCCCTTTCGGGCGCGTTTTTGTTTTTCAGGGATAGCGCTGGCGTTTGCCGCCAACCCGCCACCATTTCAGTCAAAGTCTTGCGTTGCCAGCGCCCGCGCAATTTCGGCACGCACCAATTTGCGGATGTTGCGCGTGATGCGTTCACCCATCTTGCCCGCAAGCTCTTCGCGCAGAATATCGCGCACCAACTCGCGCAGCACATCTTCGTCAAACCGCATGGCGTCATCATCGGCATCCCGACCTGCGCCGGGAAGATCGTCTTCGGCCAATGCCGCAATCACGCTGGCTTCGGCAGCGGCCGCCCAAATCGCATCGGGCTCGATCGTGCCCGGCACCACCACAGCTTCGCTTGGATCGGCGTCGTGATCGGTACCGTCGTGCTGGGCCCAAGCCGCAACGGCGTCATCTTCTGACACTTTCGCGGCTTCCAATTCCACGGCGCTGTCAGCATCAGCGTCCGCTTCAGCCTCTGGTGGCGACTGCCACATCGCGGCCGGAAGCCCCTCGGCAGACACGATTTCGTCCAGCTCGGCATCCCAGTTTTCCGGCTGGGCATTCACCGCGGCCCCAACACTGGCAACCACCTGCCCCAAGCCCGACGCAGGGCTATCGTCCAGCGTCAGATGCAAGCGCGGCAGCACCGCCGAAACCGCAGACGGTTCTCCCGCAGCGACCGACGTCATCAAGGTGATCTCCGGCTCTGTATCCGCGCCTGCCGGCAAAACCACCCGCAGCGCCGGGGTCAGGATAAGCTTTTCGCTACCGGCAGGTGCCGCAGTTTTACCGTTCACAGGACGCATATCGTCCGAAACCAGCCTGCGAATAGAGGACAACACATCCTCGATCTCGGTCGAACTCAGCGGCTCTGACATAAACGGCCCCGCGCCTCACAATCCAGATAATATGGATTAGTCTAGCGACAGATACCGTTCAAGACAAGGAATTGGAGCGTGTGGCGCAGCGATGCTGGCGGCAGAACGCCGAAATCTGTAAAGAAAACAGCCCCCGCGCCATATCTGGCACAGGGGCTGCATTTTGGGATCATCAGCTAAGTCTTGCTTAGTTGGCAATCTTTCCAAGGATCTTGTCCAGCTGCTTGCCGCGCGTCGACGTGGCAGGCGCTTTCTTGACCGCGTTGTAATAGGCTTCCGGGTCAAAGGTCGGGATACCAAGGTTCAACTGGTCCGCCGTAAGCTGGCCAGTCACCTGCAGCAATTGGTAAACGCCAACATAGCGATTGGCTTCGGCCTGCAGCTTGGTGGCCCGCGCCGACAGCAACTCCTGTTCCGCGTTCAGCACATCCAGCGTTGTGCGCGCGCCAAGCGTGGCTTCTTCGCGCACGCCGTCAAACGCCTTTTGCGCCGCCGTCACCTGCAGGCTACCCGCCTGAATAGACGCTTGCGACACGATCAGATTGGCCCAAGCCTGCCCAACATTTTCGGACACAGCGACAGAAACCTGGTGCATCCCGGCCTCTGCCGCCTCTTTGCGCGCCAGCGATTGCCGATACAGCGCAGAAAGCTCGCCGCCATGATACAAAGGTTGGCTCATCGTCACGCCGATCGACGCATTGCCCGCGCCAGTATCCAGCGCCTCGTTAACGCCGATCTGGCCGTTCACCGTCGGCAGGAAGGCGCCTTTGGCAATTTTCACCCGCAGATCAGCGATTTTCGCCTCGTGCTGCGCCTGAATAACCGACGGGTGGTTGCGCACTGCAACGCTGCGCGCTTCATCTTCGGTCTTGGCGACCTTGGGCAGTTTTGGCAGGCGGGCCAAATGGTCCGGATAGTGACCAACGGCTGCCTTATAGCGTTCGCGCGCCACTTCCAATTCGCCCTGCGCCGCCGCAAGGCCCGAATTTGCCGCAGCCAACCGGGCTTCGGCCAGCGACACATCAGTCAGCGTCACTTCGCCAACATCAAAACGGTCTTTCGCCGCACGCAATTCTTGCCCGATCAGCCGCACGTTCGATTCGCGGAGCGCGACGATTTCGCCCTGCAACTGCACGTTCACATAGGCCGAAACCGCATCCAGCAGCACTTGCTGTTCGACGTTCACAAGGCCTGCACGGGTTGCCAGCACGGCCTCATGCGCGGCCTCGACACCAAGCTTGCCGCGCCCGCCCGCATAAATCAGCACCGACGCCTTCAAAGACGCTGAAGAGCTGAAATCTTCGAAATAAGGCGTCGTCATGCCGGAA
>JAHEDL010000310.1 GCA_024641255.1 Pseudorhodobacter sp. | reverse complement strand
GACCCGCGCATTGATTTCGAGCGGAGGGGCTGACGCGATGGCACTTTCGCCGCTAAATCAGCGCCGCTGGCGCAATTTCAAAGCCAACCGCCGCGCCTATTGGTCTTTGATGATCTTTGCGCTGCTGTTCGGGCTTTCGCTGTTTGCCGAGGTGCTGGCGAATGACCGGCCGCTGTTGGTCAACTATCGCGGGGAATGGCGGACGCCGTTTCTGACGTTTTATTCCGAAGCGGATTTTGGCGGCGATTTCAAAACCGAAGCCAATTACAAAGCGCCCGAGGTGGAATGTCTGATCCTGACCGGTGGGTTGGAAAGCTGCTTTGACGACCCCGAAGGTATCAGCGCCGCCGTGAAGGCGGGCAGTTTTGACCCCGCCACCGAAGGCTTTGCGCAAGGCAGCATCCTGTGGCCGCCGATTCCGTTCAGCTATAACACCATCAACGATCTGGGCGGTCAGGCCGCGCCTTCGGCCCCCGACAGCACGCATTGGCTGGGCACCGACGACACTTCGCGCGATGTGCTGGCGCGGGTGATTTACGGCTTCCGGCTGTCGGTGGCGTTCGGGCTGATCGTGACGGTGCTGACATCCATCATCGGTATCGCGGCGGGGGCGGTGCAGGGCTATTTTGGCGGCAAGACCGACCTGATCTTTCAACGTCTGCTGGAAATCTGGGGCGGCGTGCCAGAGCTTTACTTCATCATCATCGTGTTTTCGGTCTGGCAGCGCAGTTTCTGGATCTTGATCAGCATCATGGTGCTGTTTGGCTGGACCCGGTTGATCGGCGTGGTGCGGGCCGAATTCCTGCGGGCGCGGAATTTCGAATATGTGCGCGCGGCCAAGGCGTTGGGCGTGAAAGACCGCGTCATCATGTTCCGCCATGTGCTGCCCAACGCCATGGTCGCCACGTTGACCATGTTGCCGTTTGCGGTGGCGGGCACCATCGGGTCGTTGGCCAGCCTTGATTACCTGGGCTTTGGCCTGCCCGCGTCGTTGCCGTCGCTTGGGCAGTTGTCGCGGCAGGCGCAGCAGAATTTGCAGATGCCGTCGCTGGCCTTCACCGCCTTCTTTACCTTTGCGATCATGCTGTCGCTTTTGGTGTTCATCTTTGAAGGCGTGCGCGATGCCTTCGACCCAAGAAAGACCTTCCAATGACCGCGGTTTTGCAGGTTTCGGGGCTAAACATCGGCTTTCGGCAAGATGGCCGGCAAGTGCAGGCGGTGCGCAACGTCAGCTTTAGCGTGGGCAAAGGCGAAACCGTGGCGCTGGTGGGCGAAAGCGGGTCGGGCAAATCGGTGACGGCGCTGTCGACCGTGGGTCTGCTGCCGGAAAGCGCCGCCGTGTCGGGGTCTGTGCGCTATTTGGGCCGCGAAATGGTGGGGGCCAGCCCGGCAGAACTGCGTCGGGTGCGCGGCAATGACATCAGCTTTATCTTCCAAGAGCCGATGACCAGCCTGAACCCGCTGCACACCATCGAACAGCAGTTGGGCGAAAGCCTTAGCCTGCATCAGGGGCTTGGCGGCAAAGCGGCGCGGGCGCGCAGCCTTGATCTGTTGAACAAGGTCGGCATCCGCGATGCCGAAAGCCGGTTGTCGGCCTATCCGCATCAATTGTCGGGCGGGCAGCGTCAGCGCGTGATGATCGCCATGGCGCTGGCAAACGGGCCAGAGCTGTTGGTGGCCGATGAACCGACCACCGCGCTGGATGTGACGATTCAGGCGCAGATCCTTGAACTTCTGGCCGATCTCAAGCGCAGCGAAGGTCTAAGCCTTTTGTTCATCACGCATGACCTTGGCATCGTGCGCCGCATTGCTGACCGGGTTTGCGTGATGCAGGGCGGCGAGATTGTGGAACAGGGTGCTACGGCAGATATCTTTACCAATCCGCAGCACCCCTACACGCAAAAGCTGTTGGCGGCAGAACCGCAAGGCCGCCCCGATGCGGTGGCGGCGGATGCGCCGGTGGTGGTGGAAACCGACAAGCTGCGGGTGTGGTTTCCGATTCAGGCAGGGTTTCTGCGCAAGACCGTTGGCCATGTGAAAGCGGTGAACGACGCCACGCTGTCGGTGCGGGCCGGTGAAACGCTGGGCGTGGTTGGCGAAAGCGGGTCGGGCAAGACGACGCTGGCGCTGGCGATCTTGCGGCTGATCGGATCAACTGGGCGCATTTCGGTGCTGGGCCAACCGATTGATGGGCTTACGGGTGCGGCGCTGCGCGGCCATCGCCGCGACATGCAGATCGTGTTCCAAGACCCGTTCGGCAGCCTGTCACCGCGCATGACCGCCGCCGAAATCATTGCCGAAGGTTTGGGCGTGCATGGGCTGGAACCGGGCCGCAACCGCACCGAAATGGTGGCCGAAATCATGGCCGAGGTCGGCCTGGACCCGGCGATGGCCACCCGCTATCCGCATGAGTTTTCCGGCGGTCAGCGCCAGCGCATCGCCATCGCCCGCGCGATGATCTTGCGGCCGAAACTGGTGGTGTTGGATGAACCCACAAGCGCGCTGGATATGACGGTGCAGGTGCAGATTGTTGATTTGTTAAGAGAGTTGCAGCGCAAATGGGGGCTGGCCTATATTTTCATCAGCCACGATTTGCGGGTGGTGCGGGCTTTGGCGCATAAGGTGTTGGTGATGAAAGATGGTGATGTGGTTGAATCCGGCGCAGGCGCAGATATT
>JAHEDL010000302.1 GCA_024641255.1 Pseudorhodobacter sp. | reverse complement strand
GCACCGGCACCTTTTACGCCGGTGATATAGGACACGATGTCATTGCCATCGGTTTCGTCCTTGCGCAAGGAGGCGACGATGCGGCCACGGCGGAACACCACGATACGGTCGACCAGATCGAAAACCTGCCGCAAATTGTGGCTTATCAGGATCAACGGCACGCCGCGCTCTTTCAAGCCGCGAATGATGTTTTCCACCTGCGCGGTTTCTTGCACGCCCAAGGCCGCCGTCGGCTCGTCCATGATCACCAGTTTAGAGGCGAAGGCCGCCGTGCGCGCGATGGACACGCATTGCCGCTGACCGCCCGACATGTTGCGGATCGGGTTGTCGACGTTGGGGATCTTGACGGCTGTGGTCTTCAAAGCCTCCATCGTGCGGTCGCGCATGGCTTTGCGATCCAGGATCGAAAACGGCCCCAGCCGGAACTTGAACAGTTCGCGGCCCAGAAACAGGTTCGACGGCACGTCCAGATCATCGGCCAAAGCCAGCGTTTGGAACACGGTTTCGATGCCGGCTTCGCGGGCCTCAAGCGGGCCTGCAAAGTTAACGTCCTGACCATCGAAGAACACCTTGCCAGCGCTGCGCTGTTCCACCGCGGTGATCTGGCGCACGAAGGTCGATTTGCCCGCGCCGTTGTCGCCCACCACCGCCACATGTTCGCCGCGGCGCAGGGTGAAGTTGGCGTCTTCCAGCGCATGCACGCCACCGTAACGCTTTGTCAGGCCACGGGTTTCCAGAATGATATCGCTCATAGCTTACCCCCGAGTCCGGCTGCGTTGCCGCCATTGATCCAGCACCACCGCCGAGACGATGATCACGCCCTTGACCATTTCTTGATAGTAGGCGTCCAGTTTCAGGAAGGTGAAGCCAGAGATGATCACCCCGAAAATCAGCGCGCCCAGCACGGTGCCAAGAATAGACCCGCGCCCGCCTTGCAGCGAAATGCCGCCAATCACCGCCATGGCAATGGCGTCAAGTTCATACATCACGCCCATGCCCGCCTGCGCGGTCAGGTTTTTCGACGACAACACCACGGCAGCCAATGCCGCCAAAGCGCCAGCAATGGTGTAAACCAGCACTTTGTGATGATCGACGTTGATGCCCGACATCCGCGCCGCAGCCTCGTTTGACCCGATGGCGTAGCAGTGCTTGCCGTATTTGGTATAGGTCATCACGCAGTGAAACAGGATCGCCAGCGCCGCAAAGATGAACACCGGCATCAGGCCTTTGCCGATCATGGCATAGCTTTCGGTCGGGAAGGAAATCGGGTTGCCGTTGGACCACCATTTCGACAGACCGCGCGCCGAAACCATCATGCCCAGCGTGGCGATGAACGGCGGGATCTTGGTGTAAGCAATCAGCGCGCCGTTTATCATACCTGCAATCAGGCCGCAGATCAGGCCGACAATCACCGGCACAATGACCGGCAAATCCATGAATTCCGGACCAAAAATTGCTTTCGGGTTCGGGTTGCCGTTGACGGTGGCGACTTGTGCAAAGCTCATCACGATCATTGCAGTGGCGCCAACAATCGACCCCGACGACAGATCAATGCCGCCCGAGATGATCACTTGCGTCACGCCAAGGCCGATGATGCCGACAATCGACACTTGCAGAATGATGATCTGCAGCCGCTGAGTGTTGAACAGCCCGTCGACATTGTCGCGGGTGTTCAGCAAAAAGCTGTCGCCGATGAACAGCCAGCCCAGTGCCTCGAAAATTGCAACGATCGCAACCAATGCCAGAAATACGTTCAGTTCTGGCGGGCGTGCTTTCTTCGTCGGGTCGTATTTAAGGCCACCAAGGCCATGCGTCTGATCAGACACCGCAGTCTCTCCCCCCGGTAAAGTCATGGTTTTCTTGTTGCTTTGCCCCGCAACAAGAAAACGGGGTGGCACAATAGCCACCCCGCAAATCCCTAAGGATCAGTTTTTAGCAAGGAAGTCCGCCACGTTCGCCGGGGTCACCAGCTGGAACGGGATGTAGACTTTTTGCTCGACAGCTTCGCCTTTGCTCAGCTTGATCGCAGCGTCCAAAGCGCCAGCGCCTTGACCGGCTGCGTCTTGGAACACGGTGACGTCCAGATCGCCGGCCTGCATTGCAGCCAAAGCGTCCTGGGTTGCGTCAACGCCGCCGACCACAACGGTTGCCATGTCGACGTTGGCGGCTTTCATCGCCTGGATCGCGCCGATAGCCATTTCGTCGTTGTTTGCGATCACGCCGTCAAACGCGGCGCCCGAGGACAGCCAGTTGGTCATCAGCGATTGTGCTTCGTCACGCGACCAGTTCGCGGTTTGCTCGTCGATGATGTTGATCTTCACGCCGCAATCTGCGCCGCCGATCACGTCATGGATGTCAGCGGTACGCTGCACAGCGGCTTGGTTCGACAGTTCGCCCTGCATGACATAGACGTTGGCTTCGGTCTTGCCAGCTTCTTTGAACAGGCGGCAAGCTTCTTTGGTTTCCAGCGTGCCGGATTCAACTTCGTTCGATGCAACGAACGCTTGGTTGTCGGGCATGGTGTCGACGTTGATCGGCTGGCGGTTCACATAGACCAGCGGGATGTTCGCGGCAGCAGCGGCATCCGACATGGCTTGGGTCGCCGAGGTGTCGACCGGGTTCACGATGATCGCCGAAACGCCCGACGCGATGAAGTTGTTGATCTGGTCAAGCTGCTTGGCCAC
>JAHEDL010000298.1 GCA_024641255.1 Pseudorhodobacter sp. | reverse complement strand
CCGACCGACGAGGCAGTTGTGGATCAACCGACCGATGAGGCGGTTGCCGAACAGCCCACCGACGAAACGACCGCCGAGCAGCCGACAGATGAAGCCACTGCGGACCAACCCACTGACGAGGCGGCTGTAGAGCAACCGACCGATGAAACGACTGCTGATCAGCCGACCGACGAAGCGGTTGCAGATCAGCCCACGGATGAAGCCGTTACTGACCAACCCACCGACGAAACCACTGCCGACCAACCCACCGACGAAGCAGCGGTTGATCAGCCTACCAACGAAACCGTCGTTGAACAGCCGGTAGCCCCCGAACCGACGCCCGAAGAAATTGCGGCGCAGGAAGCGGCGCGGGCTGCCGCCGAGGCAGAGCTTGCCGTGCAACCCGATGGCAGCATCGAAGACCCCGCTGCCGGTCTGGCCACCCAAGAGGTTGCCGTTGACCCTGCTGCGGAACCGGTCGAAGCCCCGGTTCCGACCGATACCGAAGTGCAAACTCTGACCGACCTGATGGCCCAGCCCGATGCCGTTGACCCGGCCTCGCTTGGCGCGGCGGAAACCCTGATGGCGGCCCCGCTGCCCGAAGGCGAACTGCCTGCCGATGCGGCGCCGTCGCCCGACGCGGTTTCGACCGTCACCGAAATGCTGACCGTAGAAACCGCCCGGTCTTCGGCGCAAGAATTTGCCGCCGCTCCGGTGCAATTGGCGCGGGGCAAGAAAGACCGGCTGTCCGATCTTGAAAAGGTGGGGCTGGTGGCGCTGGGCGCGCTGGTTGTTGGCGCGATCATCCACGAAAACAACCAAGGCCGGCAGCAGCCGCCGGCGCAGGTGGTGTCCAACACCGGCGACCGTGTGATCATCCTGAAACCCAATGGCACCTATCAGGTCTACAAGGACGATGACGCTGTGCTGCGTCAGCCGGGGTCAACCGTGCGCACCGAAACCTATCGCGACGGATCGACCCGCACCATTGTCAAACGTGGCGATGGCACCCAGATCGTCACCATTCGCGATGCAACCGGCCGGGTGCTGCGCCGGGCGCAATATGATGGCTATGGCCGCGAACTGGTGCTGATCGACGATCTGGAACCGGAAGAGTGGGTTGATGTGCGCGACCTGCCGCGCCCCAAGCACAAGCATGTGGTGATTTCGACCCAAGACGACGATTACGAAATCAAGACCAAACTGGCCGAACGCGATATCGCCAAGCTGGGCCGTAAGTTCAGCCTGCGTCAGATCCGCGAAATTCCGGAAGTGCGCGCGCTGGCGGCCACGATTGATGTCAATGCGATCACCTTTGCCAGCGGCTCGGCGTCGATCAAAGCCAGCGAGGCCAAAAATCTGGCCGATCTGGGCGATCTGATGCAGACGTTGTTGGACAAAAACCCGCGTGAGATGTTCTTGATCGAAGGTCACACCGACGCAACTGGCAAGGCCGCGATGAACTTGGCCTTGTCGGATCGCCGCGCAGAATCGGTGGCGATGGCGCTGACCGAATACTTCGATATCCCGCCGGAAAACATGGTGGTGCAGGGATATGGCGAATCTGAACTGCTGGTCGACACCCAGCGCGACGAACCGCGCAACCGCCGCGTTGCAGTGCGCATCATCACGCCGCTGCTGAAAACCGGCAAATAAGCTGCGAACAAACTGTCGAAAGGCCCCGGTATCGCCGGGGCCTTTTGCGTTTCTTCGGGCGCGACCAATTGGCAATGGCGGCACAAGCACAAGCGTCGCATAGTCGGGGCGGAGGATTTCACATGACCCACGATCAGATCGTCGAAACCGCGCTGGGCTGGCACCGCGACGGCAAAGGGGCCGCCCTTGCCACGGTGGTGGAAACCTGGGGCTCTGCGCCACGCCAGCCGGGCAGCCAACTGGCGATTTCGGGTGCCGGGCAGATCATGGGCTCGGTGTCGGGCGGCTGTGTCGAAGGCGCTGTGGTGACCGAAGCCCTGGAGGCATTGGCCGACGGTGTTCCGCGCCTGCTAAGCTTTGGAGTGTCGGACGAAACTGCGTTTTCGGTGGGTCTGGCCTGCGGTGGCACCATCAAGGTGCTGGTCGAACCGGTGGCGCCGATGGCGGATCTGCTGGCCGAATTGGTCGCGGCCCGCGCGGCGCGGCGCGGCATTGCCTATGCGGTGAACCTGACCGACTGGACGCGGGCGCTGCTGGCCCCCGGTGCCGATGCCTTGGCCGATGCGCGGCTGCGCTCTGACAAGGCGGGGGTCGAAGACGATGGCCGTTTCATCGCGCCGCACAATCCGCCGCTGCGGATGATCGTGGTGGGGGCGGTGCATATCGCACAACCCTTGCTGCAGATGGCGCGGCTGGCGGGCTATGACCCGACCCTGATCGACCCGCGCGAAACCTTTGGTGCCGCCGAACGCTTTCCCGGCGAAACCGTGCTGGACGCTTGGCCGGACGAGGCTTTGGCCAGCCTTGCCCCCGACAGCCGCACCGCCATTATCACCCTGACGCATGACCCCAAGCTGGATGATCCGGCGATCCGCTTTGCGCTGCGATCCCCCTGTTTTTACTTGGGCTGTCTGGGGTCAAAGAAAACCCACGCCAAACGCCTTGAACGGCTAGAGGCGGCGGGCTTCAGCGCCTCCGAGATTGCCAAGATCCACGCGCCGGTGGGCTTGAACATTGGTGCGAAAACCCCGGCTGAAATTGCGCTGTCGATT
>JAHEDL010000294.1 GCA_024641255.1 Pseudorhodobacter sp. | reverse complement strand
TCCGCGTTGAATCCACTCGGCTCATCTGACCTGCCCCAACACCCACCGTCGCGCCATCTTTCACATAAACAATGGCATTCGACTTCACATGCTTGGCAACTTTCCACGCAAACAGCAGGTCCGCAAGCTCTGCCTCGGTCGGTGCGCGCTTTGTCACCACCTTCAGATCTGCCACCGTGATCGAATCGCAATCGCGATCCTGCACCAAGAAGCCACCGGCAACTTGCTTGAACGCCAACGACTTTTCGGCCGGGTCCGGCAAACCTTTGGTGGTCAACAGCCGCAGGTTCTTCTTGCTGGCAAAAATCGCCTTCGCCTCGTCGCTTGCACCGGGGGCGATCACCACTTCGGTGAAAATCTTCACGATCTCTTCGGCGGTTTCAGCATCAAGCGGCTGATTCAGCGCCACAATACCGCCAAACGCGCTGGTCTGATCGCAGGCATAGGCCCGCAGATAAGCTTCTTTCAGCGTTGCCGCCTTGCCCACACCACAGGGGTTGGCGTGCTTGATGATCGCACAGGCCGGTCCGGCACCGGCAAACTCTGCCACCAACTCAAACGCCGCATCGGTGTCGTTGATGTTGTTGTAAGACAGCTCTTTGCCCTGCCATTGCTTTGCCGTCGCAACACCTTCGCGCTTGCTGCCATCGGTGTAGAACGCCGCAGCTTGATGCGGGTTTTCGCCATAGCGCAGGCCCTGCGCCAAGGTGCCACCAAACGACTTGCTGCGGGTGAAAGGCTGCTTCAACTCGCCCGACAACCACGCAGAAACTGCGGTGTCATAGGCGGCGGTGCGCGAATAAGCGGTCAGCGCCAATTTCTGCCGGAACGCCAAAGTCGTCGCGCCTTCATGCGCCTTCATCTGATCCAAAAGGCCCTGATAATCCGCCGGATCGGTCACAACCGTCACAAAGCGATGATTCTTCGACGCCGCGCGAATCATCGCCGGACCGCCAATATCAATATTCTCGATGCAGGTGTCGTGATCGGCACCCTTCGCCACGGTTTCTTCAAACGGGTAAAGATTGACGATCAGCAGATCAATCGGCTCGATCCCATGCGCCGCCATTGCCAACAGGTGCTCGTCATCATCGCGCAGCGCCAGCAACGCGCCATGCACATTCGGGTGCAGCGTTTTCACCCGCCCGTCCATCATTTCGGGAAATCCCGTAACATCAGACACATCGCGCACCTTCAACCCTGCGGTGCGCAGCATCCCAGAGGTGCCACCGGTCGAGATAAGCTCGACCCCCTGCGCAGCCAGCGCGCGGGCAAGGTCCAGAAGACCGGATTTATCGGAAACCGAAATCAGCGCACGGCCGATGGGGACGAGGTTGGTCATGATGGGGTCCCTTCTGTGGTGTCAGATCGGAACCGGCATCTCCTCGCGGTCCAGATCACGGATGGCAAGCGGAGTATCCTGTGCTTTCGCCAAGGTCCAGCCGATCCGCGTCTCCAATTCCATCGCATGCGCCGATAAGACAATCTGCCGCGTAGAACGCGGCTTCAGGCGGGTTTTTTCCAGATAAACCGACGTCTCAAGGGAAAGTTTTGCGTGGCCGTCATGGCGAAACACCCAGATCTCGCCACTTTTCAACGCAAGCGACACGGCAGAACCGCCCATATCCAACGCCGCATCCACATCCGGGTGCAGATGGAATCGCACCGTAACGCCGATGCCTTGCAGCCGCCCCTCGGTCATCAACTGCTCAAAGCGCTGCCGCTCTGCCACCGTCTGCGCCACAAGACAGTCAATCCCGCTTAGGTGCCGTCCATCGGTCGACAGCAGCAGATCGCGGGTATGCGTCAGCCCATGCGTCAGCGACCACCCCGATTGCGCCAGATACAAATGCTGCCCATCCGGCAAATCGCCCTGCCGCAGCGCCGTCACCTGCGCCCGATCCACCAACACCTCGCGCCCACCTCCGGCCTGCAACCGGCTTGACGAATACCCGTCCACCGCCAAGGTGGAATGCGATGCGGTCGCCCGCCCCGCGCGACGCCACTCGCTGCCAAACGGCGCCCCGGACCCGCAAGACACGATCACCGGCCGCCGCCCCGATGTCAGCTCGAACGCCCCGGTCGACGCATGCGCCCACAACCCCGCGGCAGCCCCCGGCGGCGCTGCCGCATCCACGATCACCGTCGTGCGCGCCTCGGCCATACGGGCAAAGCCCATTGCCAAAGCGTGGCGCACTGTCGACACTGGCTTAACACCACTGGCGGCAAGGGCTTGGTCCAACCGCCCCTCAATACCGCGCCCGCCGCCATGAAACCGCGCCAGCCCACCGTCGGCATGGCGCAAGGCGCGCAACGTCGGCGCAATCCGCTCCAACGCCTGCACCAGCGCCGGTGGCGGCATCCGCCCCGCTTCTGACAGCGCCTGCTCGGCCCATGTCAGCAGCGTGAACACCTCCAACAATTCAGCCGGATTGCGCGTCGGTATGCCGCCGTCCGCATCAATTTCACGCGCCGCCTCTTCGGCCAAAGCCGCCACAGCCGGCGCCACCCGCGCCTGCATCCCGGTCAGCGCCAACCCGGCATAAATCAGCCCGGTCAACGCCTCAAAGCGCGGCAAGCCCGGCGCAGCCTGCCCCCAGCGCCGCGTCAAAAACACCACCTGTGCCGACAAACTGCGGTAATAGGCCTGCGCCTGCCCCCGATCCCGCCCCGAAAGCAAAAACAGCGCGTGGTTGATCAGCCGGATCAGCCGCCGCCCGATCAAATCCGGGGTCCAACCCGGCCCCTTGCCCAACCCAAACCGCGCGATCCAGTCCCAGGTCCACTCTTGCGCTCGCGCCCGTGCCCCATAATCGCCCAGCGCCGCCAGATCATCCAGCCACAAGAACCCCTGCGTTTCCTCGGCCAAGGCCGGATCATCAATCTGCACATCCCAGATCGACACACCGGGTGCTTCCACCACCTGCCCGGCAAGCTGGAAGTTCCCGGCCACCAACTGCCGTCCCCGCGCATACAGCCCGATCGACCGCGGCTCGGGCTGCGAGACAAAACCGGTCGCTGCGGGCGCCCGCAAGGCGCGCCACATCGCAAGCCGATTGCCAAGGCTGCCCTTGCCGGGGGTGCGTGTCATGCTAATCCTGTAACCTGCCGCCCGCGTTCTCGCCGGTCGTTGCGCCCATCATAGCGCCCGCGCCGCCGCCTGTCACGCGGCCCACGCCCGCGTTATTGCTCTTTCCAAAATACTCCCGCCGGAGGCGAACACCGTCCCCACAAATGCAAAGGCCGGACATGCTGCCCGGCCCCGCAATCCGCGTTTTTTCTCGCCGTTACAGGTGATTCACCCGCTCCATGTATTGCGCCAAACCGCGCACTTGGCCCAGCCAGCTGTCCAGCAACTTCTGGTCATGCGGCGCGCCATGCACACCCACCGCGATTTCGCGCTTCAACACCGATTCCACCGCAAAGCTGACCGGAGTCGACACCAACCGCGCCATCGCCGACCCGCGCGCATCGCCCCAGGCATCCATCGCCCAGGTTTCGTGGAACACCGGCCGCCCGTCGCGCTCTGCCTTCAGCGACACGAACAAGATCACCCGGTCCGGCTCACCCGGCGCGTAGGAATTTTCGCGCACGAATTGCTCTGCCATCTCGGCCAGACGCGCATCGCCTTGCGGCCCCGACAGCGTTTCAATCTCGCGGAACACCGGCGTCCAGGCCTCGGCCCAGCCATTCAGACGAATGGTGCCGCGCACGAAATCCTTCACCTTCCAGTCCTTGTCGAACCGGTAATCTTCCATGAACGGATAGCTGTCGCGGTTGGGATAAACCTCAAAGCTTTCCGGCTGCGGCAGCGGCGCGTCATAGGCGGTAATTGCGTCCCACGGCTGCGACACCCGCAGTTCCGAAAAATTGCGCAGCGACCGCGACGGCGACCGCAATGCCTTCAGCACACCCAGCGGTGCCCAGGAAAACTTATAGCGAAACGCGTTCGGAATCTTCGGCACGCCGCCGCAATAGCTGGTGAAAGACAGCACGTTATCAACGTGATACGCCTTCGACGCCCGATAGCGCGCCACCAGATCATGCGCCATCAAATGGTCAATGCCCGGATCCAGACCGACTTCGTTCACCGAAACCAGACCGGCCTCGCGGAACGCCGCATCCAATGCGCGCATTTCCGGCGCGATGTAAGACGACGACACAAAGTTCGCGCCCTTTTCCAGACAGACCTTCGCAATCGCCACATGCTGATCGGCAGGCAACATCGAAATCGCAATATCGCCGGGCTGCAACGCCGCCGCCAGCGCCTCAAGGCTATAGGCGCGAATGTCTTGCGTCAGATCGCCAACGGTTTCGCGGGCTTTTTCAACCGTGCGGTTCCACACCACAACCTTGTGGCCGTTTTCAATCAAACGCCGCAGCCCCGGCCCCGAAGACAGCCCCGTGCCACACCAATGAATCGTCATGTTCTCTCTCCCGTTCACAGGTTTGCCGAATGGCGCGCGTACTCCGCCGCCGCACGGCCCCAAACTCCGGCTGTCAGATCGGTCAGCGTCACCAAAGACGCCAACAACTGGGCCGCATAATCTTCGCTGCTTTCCACCGGCAACAAAGACGGCAGGTTATCAATCGCCGTCACGTCCAGCGGCGGCACGTCATGCACCCGCAGCGCCGGGGCGTCCCATTCGGTCACCCGGTCATAAACCTTGATCGGCGAGAAATCCGAAGTCGGATCGCAGGCAATATCGCCAATCACCGTCAACTTGCGCGCATCGGTCTTGGCACTGGCAGGCACAAACACCGGGCAACCGGGGCGGGCAAGGATGCAGTTCAGGAAAATCTCGTGCTGCAACACTTCCGGGAACGGCCCGCCGCTGGCGGTTTCGGCCATGTCCCACTTGGTCACCGCGACCCCCATCGCCGCGCACAGATCGGCGGCACCGGTGCCAACCCGGCCATTCGCGCCGATCACAATCGCGCGCGGCGGCGTCATGCCAGCAATCTCTTGCGTCAGGTCGGCAAGCAGCGCCGCCTTGCCCGGATATTTATGCACCGGCCCCGCGATGCTGCCACGCTGCTGCGCTGCCCAGCATTTCAGGCTGACCGCCGCACCAGCATAGCCCGCCCAATACCCAAAGGCCGCAACCCGACGCCCGGTTTCGTCCACCAGATATTCCAGATCGTAAAGCGTGCCACCGCCCGCCTTGAACCGCTTCAACAGCACCTGCCCGGCAGGCTGGCCCTTGAAGGCATGACCGAACATGATGTGCCGATGCGTCAGCGGCGATCCATCTTCGGGCAGCTCTTTCAGTCCGAAGATGATCGCGTCCGCAGGTGCCTGCGGCCACAGGTTTTCGGCGGCAATCTCACAGCCCGCCGCCTTGTAGCCGTCAATCCCGATCGCCCGAACCGAACTTTCTTCGACCGTCACGCGGATGCCTGCCTTGATCAGCGCCGCCGCACCTTCCGGCGTCAGACCAACGCGTTCTTCATTCGGGCGCTGTTCGGCCCTTACCCACAGATGCGTCATGGCGCTTCCCTTGCCTGCAATTCTCTTGCGCGCACTGATACCAGATCGACGGCCAAGGAACAGGGGGAGAGCCGCCGCACCCGCCTAGATTTTAGCAACTGCCCGCACTGGCCGGATGGCGCGCGGCGCGCTATCCTGCCCGCGTTGGTAACGAGGCGCATATGTCTGTTTTTTCTGTTCTGGCTGATATTTTGTTTGTCGGCCATTCCTTGGTCGGTCACACACTGCCCGTCATGCTGGACGCGGCGCTGAACCAGATGAACGAACCCTCGCAAGTTCAGGCGCAAATCATCAACGGGGCCAGCCTTGCCTATAACTGGGATCATGCCGCCGGTGCCGAAGGCGTCGATGCCAAAGCCCGCTTGGCCGAAAGGCCCACCGATGTGCTGATCCTGACCGAAGCGCAGCCCGTGGTGGGCGCGGTGAAATGGTCAGACAGCGCCGGATATGCCGCAAAATTTGCCGGCCTCGCTCTGGACGCAAACCCCGATACCCGCATTTACATTTATGAAACCTGGCCCAGTCTAAACTCTGGCCCCGACAACACCGCCACCGACGACCCCGATGCCAAGATCATGTGGCGCGAACGCTTGGCCTTGGACCTGCCGGTCTGGGAAAGCATCGTGACCGACACCGCCGCCAAAACCGGACACGAGGTCAAACTGCTGCCCGTCGGGCAGGCAATGGGGCGGCTGGCCGATGCCATCCGCGATGGCGATATGCCAGAAATCACTGATATTCAGGCGTTTTTCAGCGATGATATCCACCCCAACGGCAAGGGGCTTTACTACATCGCCATGGTGCAGGCCGCCGCCATCACCGGCAAAAGCCCCGAAGGTCTGCCGCCAAAAATCACCCGCGCATGGCCCACCCGCGACGCCGTTCTAAGCCCCGAACAAGCCACCGTCTTGCAGCAGTTGGCATGGCAAACGGTGCAATCGTATCACCCAACGGCGGCAAAATCCGCCGCAGCACCCACGCCCGTTCCGGCCATCACCGACCCCCCCGCCATCGCCATGCCCAGCTTTCCCGCCATCACCAACCGCCACCTTGCGCTTGGCCTTGCTGGCGTCAATGATTGGTCAGTGCAGCAGCCATTCATCGATCTGATGAAAACCGCGCGGCCTTGGGTCGGCCATCTTCCCGGCCAATGGGGCGGCTGGACCGAGGCTGATCTTGCCCGCGCCGGTGCGCTTGACGCCAACGGCTGGCCCACCAAACTGCCGCTCGACATCACCGGCATCACCACGCTTATCCTGACCGATCTGCCCGCAGACGCCGCAGGCGTGGCGGGCCGCTACTTGCTGACCTATCAAGGCAAGGGCAGCCTTGATGTTTCCGGCCGCGCGCAGGTGGTGTCCACCGCCCCCAACCGGATCGAGTTTGACTACACCCCCGGCGACGGCATGGTGCAAATCACCCTGACCGCCATCGACGCCGCTGATCCCATCCGCAACATCATCGTCACCCGTGCAGACCGCGCCGATTTGTTGGCGCAGGGGCAAATCTTCAACCCCGACTGGCTGTCCCGCATCCGTGGCGTCACAGGCATCCGCTTTATGGATTGGATGCAAACCAACGACTCGACGCTGGCCGACACCGCCGACCGCCCACTGCCCACCGATTACAGCTATGCCCGCAACGGCGTTCCTGCCGAAATCATGGTGGCGCTGGCCAACACATTGCACGCCGACCCGTGGTTCACCCTGCCGCATCTGGCCAGCGACGATCTGGTGAAAACCTACGCCAAAATCGCGCATGATCAGCTTTACCCGACGCTGACCGCCAATGTCGAATATTCCAACGAAGTCTGGAACTGGCAATTCGCCCAAGCCCGCTGGGCCGAAGAGCAGGCCAAGGCCCGTTGGGGCCAAGACAAGGCATGGGTGCAATTCTACGCCCTGCGCGCCGTGCAAATCATGGCGATCTGGGCCGATGTGTTCAAAGATGCGCCACAACGGCTGACCCGCATTGTCGCGGTGCAAACCGGCTGGCTTGGGCTGGAAACACAAATTCTTGACGCGCCGCTGGTGGTGGCCGAAGGCCTGCCGCCCCCCGCCAAAAGCTTTGATGCCTATGCGGTCACCGGATATTTCAGCGCCATGCTGGGCGCGGATCAGAAATTCGTCGCCGTCAAAGACTGGCTGACGCAATCCGCCGATGCCGCCCGTAAATCCGCCACAGACCAAGGCCTTAGCGGCGCCGATGCAGACCGATACTTTGCCCAGCACCGCTATGATCTGGCCGATAAGCTGGCCGCACAAGACCTGCGCAACGGCTCTGTCACCGGCGATCCTGCCGACAGTCTGACCCAGCTTTTAACCGAAACCCTGCCCTATCACGCCAGCGTGGCCGCCGATCATGGCCTGAAATTGATGATGTATGAAGGCGGCAGCCACGTTGTCGGCTATGGCGCGCAGACCGAAGACGAAGCCCTGACTGCCTTCTTCACCCATTTCAACTTCACCCCCGAAATGGGCGCGCTGTACACCGAACTTCTGGCGGGCTGGCAAAGCCTTTCGGATCAGCCGTTCAACGCCTTTGTCGATGTCTATCGCCCCGGAAAATGGGGGTCATGGGGCGCATTGCGACACTTGGGCGATGATAACCCACGGTGGCAAGCCTTGGCAAAAGGCTGCCTCACATGCTGACCCCCGCGCTGAGCGTCATCATCCCGGCATCGAACGAAGCCGACTATATCGGTACCTGCCTGACCGCACTTTTTGCCTCCGGCCCGCAAAACGCCGAAGCCATCGTCGTTGCCAACGGCTGCCGCGACGCCACCGCCGATGTCGCGCGCAGCTTCACTCAAGCGGCCAGTGCTGCGGGCTGGACGCTGATCGTGCTGGATCTGCCGCAGGGCGGCAAACCAAACGCGCTAAACCACGGCGACAGCATGGCGCGGGCCGAAAACCGCGCCTATCTGGATGCCGATGTGCAGGTATCGCCCGATCTGATCGCCGCCCTTATTGCCGGGTTGGCCGCTGATCGTCCGCTTTATGTCACCGGCACCGCCCGTATTCCGCGCGCAAAATCCGCCGTGACCCGTGCCTATGCCCGCTTCTGGCAAAGCCTGCCTTTCGCGCAATCCAACGCGCCGGGCTACGGCCTGTTTGCCGTGAACGCCAAGGGCCGCGCGCAATGGGCGGAATTTCCCGCCATCATTTCCGATGACACTTTCGTGCGCCTGCAATTCCAACCAACGCAGCGCGTGCAACTGCCGCAAACCTATCTGTGGCCAATGATCGAAGGCTTCGCGGCGCTGACCCGCGTGCGCCGCCGTCAAGATGCAGGCGTTCGCGAAATAAACCGGCTTTTCCCCGGCCTGCTGGCGCGCGAGGCAAGGGCACCCCTTACGCCCCCGCATCTGTTGGCACTAATCGCCCGCGACCCGCTAGGTTTTGCCAGCTATGCGGCAGTTTCGCTAGCCGTGCGCCTGCGCAAAGGCCGCGACTGGACGCGCGGCCGCTAAACCGCGCCATTACAGATCAAACGTCGCAAACACTGGCGCGTGGTCGCTGGGTTGCTCCCATCCCCGCACGGCCCGCAAAATCCGGCTGTCATGTGCCGCAGCCGCAATATCGCCGGTCGCCCAAATATGATCCAATCGCCGGCCTTTGTCGGCCGCATCCCAATCGGCGGCACGATAGCTCCACCAACTGTAAAGCTTGCCCGCCGGAATATCGGCGCGGGTCACATCGGCCCAACCACCCGCCTCCATCACCGCGCCGAAATGCTCGACCTCGATCGGCGTGTGGCTGACGATCTTCAGCAACGCCTTGTGATCCCAAACATCATCCTCGCGCGGCGCGATGTTCAGATCGCCCACCAAGATCGCCTTGCTGGGCTTTTCGCCATGAAACCAATCGCGCATCTCGGTCAGGAAATCCAGTTTCTGGCCGAATTTATCGTTCTGCGTCCGGTCAGGAATATCGCCCCCCGCTGGCACATAGCAGTTGTGAATCGTCACCCCGTTTTCCAGCCGCGCCGCCACATGGCGGGCATGGCCAAGGCTGGCAAAATCTTTGTCGCCCGCATCAGTGATCGGCAGCTTCGACAAAATCGCCACGCCGTTATAACCCTTCTGCCCGCGCGCCACCATGTAGCGATAGCCAAGCGCCTGAAACTGCTCCAAGGGAATTTTATCAACCGGGCTTTTGCATTCCTGCAGGCACAGCACATCGGGCTGTTCTTCCGCCATAAGCTTCGCCACCAGACCTTCACGCAGGCGGACCGAGTTGATGTTCCAAGTGCAGATTTTCATGTGAGCATACCTTTGCGCAAAGTGGCGGCGGGCCGTTGGCATCCCTACCTACTCTTCGAAACTGAACACCGCAAACGAATCCACGCCGCGCCGCAAGTGTCATGGCGCAAGCTTTGCGCAGGAACATCGT
Source organism: Pseudorhodobacter sp. (assembly GCA_024641255.1). Taxonomy (GTDB): domain Bacteria; phylum Pseudomonadota; class Alphaproteobacteria; order Rhodobacterales; family Rhodobacteraceae; genus Cypionkella. Next base: position 3,687 of record JAHEDL010000294.1, on the reverse strand, counting down.
CGACAGCAATCATGATGAAACACTGTTTTGCATGATTGACGTGGCCCCGTCAGGGTGTAGCCTTGAAAGACATTCATCAAAGCCTGCGGCACTGTGTTCAATTATTTAATAAGGAATCGCCCATGTCCGATACCGATATGAACTCGCCAACGCCGGAACCAATTCCAACGGAAATGCCAGAACTTTGGCCCGCCTATGTGGCGCCCACCCTCTCCAAGATTTTTGCGCAAAGCACCGAAGGCGGCGAAGGACCTTTTTCCGACGGCCAGTTCATTAACACAAGCGCCGGCGTCTAAGCCGCGCCCCTTGCCGTAAGTTGCGTAAATGCGGCAAGGGAAACACCCTTGCTCACACGGCCAATGCCAAGGCTGAAAGCCGTCTTGCGCCTGCAAATGCAAACGGCAGAGCAAAAGCTCTGCCGTCATTCGTCTTACACCCTCGTGCAAATCAGTCGTGCAGCGTGAAGGTTTCCAACTCGCACAGGTTCTGCGTGCCAGTCAGTTCGCCACCACCTTCGGCCACAAAGCGCAGGTCGTAATCGCAAACGCTGGCGCCATCCGCGATGGTCACGGTGCCCTGTTCGCCTGCCGCCAACACGTCGGTGCCCAGAATATCATCGCCCCAAGTGTCGGCTTCGTGTGCCGACACATAAAGCTCGTTCAAATTGACCGAGCTATTGTTGATCAAGGTAAAGGTCAGATCTTCGGCCAAAGCCGGGGCGGCCACGGCGGCGCAGATCACGGCAGCGGCGGCAAGGGTTTTGAACGTCATGCAAATCTCCAAATGGAATTGGCCCAAAGGCCGGTCCTGCGCAAACACCTGCGCTGCCACGGCTTGCCTGCGGCCCCGCCAGATCGCAAGCCAATTAGCGACATGTTTTGAAAAAGCCGCCACCCAGACCCCGCGCAATCTGGCGCATTTTAAAAAAGTCGCCCAGCCATTCGGCCGGGCGTAAGGTCCAACAGGGAGGTATTGTCTTACATTACCACCAAATGGCCCGCTTGCGGCACCTCGACGCAAATTCGTTACAGGCATGGCTTTTTCGCCACAACCCAAGATTGCACCTGCCGCATTTCGGCTTCGGCCCACGGGTCGAAAAAAAGGCCGGGCATAAAGCCCGGCCAGGTCCAACAGGGAGGTGCCATGTCATAACCCCGACACGGCAAGGGGAACTTGGTAAGGCGTCAATCTTGCCTTAAGGCCTACATAGTCACTGAATCCGACTATAATAAGACCCACAACCGACAAGATTTGGTTAAATCCGTCCTACGCGACCAATTTATATCCGCCGCTTTCGGTCACCAGCAGCCGCGCATTCGCCGGATCGGATTCGATCTTTTGGCGCAACCGATAGATGTGGGTTTCCAGCGTGTGCGTCGTCACACCGGCATTATAGCCCCAGACCTCATGCAGCAGCACATCGCGCGCCACCACACCTTGTTGCGCCCGATACAGGAACTTCAAGATGTTGGTTTCCTTCTCGGTCAACCGCACCTTCTTGTCCTTGGCATCGACCAACAGCTTTTGCGCCGGTTTGAAGGTATACGGCCCCATCTGGAACACCGCGTCTTCCGATTGTTCATGCGTGCGCAGCTGAGCCCTGATCCGCGCCAAAAGCACCGGAAACTTGAACGGCTTGGTCACATAATCATTCGCGCCCGAATCAAGCCCAAGAATGGTATCGCTGTCGGTGTCATGGCCGGTCAACATCATGATAGGGCATTTCACCCCCGATTTGCGCATCCGGCGGCACAGCTCGCGGCCATCGGTATCGGGCAGGCCCACATCAAGGATCACCAGATCATAAAGCCCCAGCTTCGATTTCTCCATGCCCTCGGCACCGGTGCGGGCCTCGAACACGTCGAAATCTTCGGTCATCACCAGCTGCTCGCTCAGCGCCTCACGCAGATCGTCATCGTCATCAACCAGCAAGATTTTCCGCAGCGTTGCCATTTCAGGCCTCCATACCGGGCCACACGCCCTTGTCGCAACACATGCGCCCGCCTCATCTTTTCGACAAGATATGCTACAATTTGCTCACGCGGTCGTGTCGCCTTGCGCGCAAATGTTTCAATCCTGTCACCGCTGGCCTATGTAAGGGGCATGAGCCTGCACCCGACCACACCCGAAAAACTTGCCCGCGCCCGCGCCGATCTGCGGCTTGGCCTGCCGATTGTGCTTTTGGGCAGCGGTCAGGCCATGCTTTGTGCCGCGATAGAAGAACTGTCAGACGGCCGCCTTGCCGCCTTTCGCGCGCTTGGCGATCCCGAACTGGTGCTCACCGCGCGCCGCGCCGAAACGCTGAAAGCCCGTGCCTATGATGGCGATGTTGCCCGCCTGTCGGTGCCGGACGAGGCTGATCTGCGCTGGCTGGTCGCCGTTGCAGATCCGGCCGACGATCTGAATGTGCCAATGAAAGGCCCGCTGGCCAGCCGCCGCGACGGCCCCGCCGATCTGCAGCGCACCGCCCTTGCGCTGGCAAAATCGGCGCAATTGCTGCCTGCCGTGCTGATGGTCAGCATTGCCAACGGCCCCGCCTTGGCCGCCGAACACGCGCTGACCGTGCTGGCGCAACCCGATTGCGCCGATCTGACCCGGCTTGCGCCGCTGTCGCCGGTCATCTCGGCCCGCCTGCCGATGGCCGCTGCACAGGCCGGTCGGTTGCACATCTTCCGCCCCGATGATGGCAGCGCCGAACACTACGCCATCGAAATCGGCCGACCAGACCGCGCCAAGCCGGTGCTGGCCCGCCTACATTCGGCCTGCTTCACCGGCGATGTCTTGGGCAGCCTGAAATGCGATTGCGGCCCGCAACTGCACGCCGCTTTGGCGCAGATGGGCAGCGAAGGCAGCGGCGTGCTACTGTATCTGAACCAAGAAGGCCGTGGCATTGGCCTTGCCAACAAGATGCGCGCCTATTCGCTGCAAGATCAAGGCTTTGACACCGTCGAGGCGAACCATCGCCTTGGCTTTGAAGACGATGAGCGCGATTTCCGCATCGGCGCGTCAATCCTGCAAACCATGGGGTTTTCAACCGTGCGGCTGCTGACCAACAATCCCAAAAAGCTGAACATGCTGCAGGCTTGTGGTCTGACCGTCACCGAACGCGTGCCGTTGAAAGTCGGCGAAACCGCGCAAAACCGCGCCTATCTGGCCACCAAGGCCGCCAAATCGGGGCATCTGCTGTGAAGCCGCTGGATATCGTCGCAACCCGCTGGGGCGCGCGATTCTTGAACCGTCGCTTCCCCTGTTCCATCGGCCGCGGCGGCGTCACCACCGACAAACGCGAAGGCGATGGCGCATCGCCAATCGGCACCCACCGCATCGTTGGTATGCTTTACAACCCAAGCCGATTGTCGGCGCGGCAACTGCCCGGTTGGGCGCTGCCGGTCGGCCCCGCCGATCTGTGGTCGGACGATCCGCGCGACGAAAACTACAACACCCAAGTGCGCGCGCCCCACGGCTTCAGCCACGAAACCCTGACCCGCGCCGACCCGATGTATGATCTGGTGCTGATCACCGATTGGAACTGGCCCTATGCCATTCCCGGCAAAGGCTCGGCGATCTTCATCCACCAATGGCGTCGCCCACGCTACCCCACCGCAGGCTGCGTCGCCTTCGCCCGGCACGACCTGCTGTGGATCGCCAACCGCATCCAACCGCAAACCCGCCTGATCATCCGCTAAT